>JAYVCM010000146.1:0-16036 GCA_043749955.1 Limisphaerales bacterium
TGACCACGCGCAGCACGGCGGCGAGCGGGATGGCGAGGATGCCGCCGAGAATTCCGCCGAACAAAGTAACTCCCGCCATCACCGCGATGATGATGGCGAGCGGATGCAGCCCCACGCGGTCGCCCATGATCTTGGGTGAGATAAAGAGGCCTTCGAGTCCTTGCACCACGGCGAACACGACCAGCACCAGCGCCGGATGCTGCCAGTCGCCGTGTTGCACGAACGCCAGCGTCAGCGCAGTCACGCAGATCACAATCGCGCCGAGAAACGGAATCATCGTGAGGAACACCGCCGCGAAGCCGAGCAGAAACGCGTAGTTCACACCCACGATGAGAAAGCCGACGGTGTAAAGCACCGCGTCGCACATCGCCACCAGCACCTGCCCGCGAAAAAACGCGACGAGATACTGCTTGATGGAATCAATGACGAAAACCACCTCATCCTTCGCACGCGAATCCTTCAACGGCAGATATTCCTTCCAGTGACTTTCGATGCCGCGCTGTTCCAGCAAAAAATAAAATGCGTAAACCGGAATCAAGACCAGTCCCGCCAGCAGGCCAAAGCCGGAGGCAACCTTGGCGATGCGGTTCAGCAGCCAGGCACTCATCGCCGGCAGGCTGCCCGTCAGCCAGTCGGTCGCCGAGGCGAGCGCGGAATTTTCCTGATGTCCCGCTGCGTTTGCACCCGGAGTCGTGGGTGACTGCGGTGGCGGCAAAAAATGACGAAGAAATTCCGGCGGGTGCGCCAAAAATTCTTTGACGCGCGTTTGCAGGCGCTCCGAGTATTCAGGAACTTGCGACGCGAGCTGCTCCGTTTCCACCACGACCTGCGGAATCACGCTCGCCAGCACCGCCAGCACCAGCGCGAACGCCATGACGAAAACCAAAATGATCGCCCGTGCGCGCGGGATTTTTTTGCGCTCGAAAAAATCCACGAGCGGCGACAGCAGGCAAGCGATGACCGCCGCGATCGCCAGCGGCCACAGCACCGGGCTTAACAAATTCAGCACGCGGCCGAGTCCCCAGACCGCCGCGACGATGAGCGCGATGACCGCCGCCACGGCCAGTGCCGTCAGCGCAAACCAGAGGATGCGGGATTGTTTTTCAGTGGGTGGCGGGAGACTCATGGAAATTATTATTGGTAATGCGGCGGGCGGACGTTGTTTGACTTGATGCGTTCCAGCTCCAGCGTCTCCATGGTGGAGGTCTGCCGCTGGACTTCTTTTTTCAACCGCTCCAGCAGTTTGCCCTGCGCGATGACCACGCCGTTCAACTGCTCGACCTGATGCTCCAGATGCGCGGCGTGGGATTCGATCCGGCTGAACCGGGCGGAAACATCTTCATTCATGAGGCGATTCTGCCTCTGCGCCGGCGTGAAGTCGAGCCGGAGGAAAGGGGGGAATGATTGATGCCGGTTGAATCAAGCCGGCACGACGGAGGGGGGAGGCCGCAGAAATTATCGCACCGTCACCAAGTCCGGCTGCGCCTGCGAAAGTCCGCCTTTGAGGTTCCCGTCAAACCTGGCGCGGATGATGGTGTTGTTCGTGCAGGTGGCGTTGTTGACGCGGAAGGCCGCGCCGCCGCAGTTGACGGCGATCAGGTTGGTGAACGCATTGTAAGTGCATCCGGTTTTGGGCGCCGGCGTCCAGCCCAGCGCCGTTTCCACTTCCGCATGGGCCATGAACACGCCGTGATCGCGGCAGTCGCGGATGGAGACGTTGTGAAATTGATTGTCGAAGCTCGAACGCATGAAGACGCCGAGGTCGTTCGCGGTCAGCACGGCGTTGCTGATGACGTTGTGGTTGAAGGCGAGATCGAGCGAGATGCCGGCGCCGGGATTGTCATGCAAAAACAAATCCGTGAAGAGGCAGTCCTCCGTCTGATAACAGGCCAGCCCGTCGAACTCATTGTCGAACGCCTCCAGATGCCGCACCGTCAGCCGCCGCACGTCGCGCGTCGTCACCAGCCCGCCCGAACGGCAGCGGGCGCTGGTCACATGGGCGATCACCGAATCCGTCACGCCCTGCACGGTGATGCCGTTGTTGCGGATCTGCGAACCTTCACCCGCCAGCCGCCACAGTTCGCGCTGCTGCCCGCGGCGGTTGCCGTCAATGAACAGGTCGCGCACGCAGAGATTTTTGACGGCCTGCTGCGGGTGGTTGACCGGTTCGCCGAGGATGATCACGGGGCAATTGGCGTTATCCGCCAGCCGCAGCACGGTGGCCGCACCCGAACCGCGCAGGGTTTGAAAATCGCGGCGCAACATGACGGGCTGGCGGATAGAAATGTTTCCCGGCGGCAAAACCACCTCGCCCCCGCTTTCGGGCAAGGCGTCCAGCGCACTTTGGATTTCGCCGCCGGTCACGCCGGGTTGCAGCATGATCACGACCGGTTCCACAGTGGATTTGACCGGGGCCGCCGCAACTGACATGGGAAAACCGGCTAAACAGAAGATCCCGGCGGTCATCACAACCGCCCCGAGGCGACCGATATGATTGAAGTTCGTTTTCATACAACAACGAGACCTTTTGGCCAATCGGGATTTACAATTTACTGTCGTCCATTTCCAAACATCATCCAACAACTAATTTCAAATTATCGAAAATATTTTCAGTTGCAAAAAATCGTTTCCTGATTTCAAAAAACCGGGGAGCCGCTATGCTGCCCGCGAAATTTATGCCGCCACCGAAAATCATCGCCGCCGCCACGCCCGCCGCCCTCGGCTACACCATGCCCGCCGAGTGGGAAAACCACGCGGCGACCTGGCTCGGCTGGCCGCACAACACCGGCGACTGGCCGGGGAAATTCGAGGTCATCCCGTGGGTCTATGGCGAGATGGTGCGGAAAATTTCTGCGGGCGAAAACATCCGGCTCATCGTCCGGCACAAGCCGGACGAGGCTTTTGCCCGCCGCGTGTTCAAACACGTCGGCGTGGATCTGCGGAAGATTCAATTCGTCATCCACCCCACGAATCGCGGCTGGACCCGCGACACCGGGCCGATTTTTGTCCGACGAACCCCGCAGCACGCAGCACGCAGCACGCAGCACGAAACCGCCATTGTCCATTTTCATTTCAACGGCTGGGCCAAATATGACAACTGGCGCAAGGACACCAAAGTTCCCGAAACCGCCGCCAAGCTGCTCGGCAAGAAACTTTTTCACGCGGAGCACGGCGGCAAGCCCTTTGTAATCGAGGGCGGCGGCATTGAGCTGAACGGACGCGGCACCCTTGTCTCCACCGAAGAATGTTATCTGCATCCGAAAATCCAGGTCCGCAATCCCGGCCTCGGCAAAAAGGAGATCGAGTCGGCGCTGAAAAATTATCTCGGCGTCCAAAACATTTTCTGGCTGGCGAAAGGGCCGAAAGGCGACGACACACACGGTCACATTGACGACATCTGCCGTTTCGTGAACGCCAAAACGCTCGTGCTGGTGAAGGAAAAAAATCCCAAGGACGAGAATTACAAACCACTCGCAGAAAACTGGGAACGCATCAAAGACTTGCGGCTCGAAGACGGCGCGAAGCCCGAAGTCGTGGAGCTGCCGATGCCGGCGCCGCTGTATTTTGACGGCGTGCGGCTGCCGGCGAGCTACGCGAATTTTTACATCTGCAACGCCGCCGTCATCGTCCCGACCTTCAACGACCCGAACGACCGCATTGCGCTCGGCATCCTGGGCGAGCTGTTCAAGGACCGTCCTGTCGTGGGCATCCACGCCGTGGATCTGGTCTGGGGTTTTGGCTCGCTTCACTGCCTCACGCAGCAGCAGCCTGCCTGAGCAAGCAATGGGCAGGCGGCGAAGTTTTTTAACCCGCGCGGCGCGGCGCACGCGATTGAATGGACAGGACAGGCGTGCCTGTCCTTGCATCACTTGCCCAGCAGCTTCAGCGCGGCCTCGGCCAGCTTCGGCGCGGTGAGGCCGTGCTTCACATAAAGTTCCTCCGCCATATACGCCGACTGGCCAAATTCGTTGCGGATGCCCAGCGTCTTGATGATGTGCGCGATGCCCGCGTTCGACAGCGCGTGCGAAACCTGCGCGCCCATGCCGCCGACCACTTGATGGTCTTCGATGGTCACGACTTTTCCGCCGCAGGCTTTCACCGCCGCGCCGATGGTTTCCAAATCAACCTGGTTCACGAACGGATTGCTGATGACGGTGGCCTTCACGCCTTTGGCCGCGAGAAGTTTTCCGGCTTCAATCGCCTTGTTCACCAGCACACCGCATCCGATGAGCACCACATCGCCGCCGGTGGAGAGAACCTGCGCCTTGCCCCACGGATACTTCGCGCCTTCGATCCACGTCAGCGGATAATTTTCGCGGCCGACAAAAAACAAATAGCTGTTGCCGTCCTTGCCCGCCGCGCGGTCGGCGGCGAATTGGTGGATGGCCTGATACATCAACGACTCCGCCTCGTCCGAGCAGCTCGGCGCGATGACCACCGTGTGCGGAATCGCGCTCGTCGCGGCAAAATAAGTCGTGGCCTGATGCGATGCGCCGTCGGCGGCATCCTGAAAACCGATGTGCGAGAACAGCGCGATGACAGGCGCCTGTGAGAGCGCGGCCATCGTGAGCGGAAGATTTCCCTTCGTCACGCCGAACTGCCCGAACGTGTCCACGATGGGGATGAAACCCGCCTTCGACATTCCGGCGCCGACGCTGATCATGTTCGCCTCGGCGATGCCGACCTCGATGTAGCGGTCGGGAAAACTTTTCTGGAAGAGGCTGATGCCCGTCGAGCCTTGCACGTCCGCCGAGACGGAATAAACCGGCAGGCCTTCCTGCGCGGCGCGCACGGCGGCTTTCGCGAGGCCGGCCTGGACTTTGTCGGTCTTGGGTTTTACTGGAGCAGGAACACCGGACGCCGCCGCCGCATCGGCCCTGGCTTTTTTCGCAGCCTCGGATTTTTCCCAATCCGCGCGCAACGACTGCGCCCATGTCATCAACTCGGCGGGCACGGTGTCGCCTTTGAAAAGTTCCGTCATCCAGTCCGCGATTTTTTCGCCGTTGGCGAGCGGGAAGCCGTGGCCGCCGGCGGCGTTTTCCTCGGTGGCCTTGATGCCGTAGCCCTTGATGGTTTTGAGCCAGAGGCAGACGGGATAATTCGGATTGGCCCGGGCCTGCTCGATGCCTTTTTCAATCGAAAGATAAACCGACTGCAAATCGTGGCCGTCCGGAACGGTGATGACGTTCCAACCCAGCGCGCCCATCGCCTGAAAACTGCGCTGCATCGAGAACGAATCTTTCGTGATGCGCCCGGAAAGTTTTGTGTCGTTGTCGGAAATCAACAGCACGAACGGGTTCACACGATCCTTCGCCGCGAGGCCGGGAATCGCGGCGAACGCCTCCTTCGCTTCGCCTTCCATGCTCGCGCCGTCGGAAATCGTCACGATGGTCACGCGGTCGCGCTTCGCCACCTTGTCGCCGATGGCCAGGCCTTGCGCCTGCGGGAGCGCCGAGCCGAGCGGGCCGTTGCTCATCAGCACGCCTTGGGGATTCAGATGCGATTCGCCGTGGCCGGTGAGCTTGCTGCTGATGCTGCGAAAACCTTTCAAGCTGTCGAACGTCATGCCGTCGAAACCGTAAAGCGCGCGCACGGCATAAACGCCGTTCTCCGTGTGGCCGGCGTCGTTGACGTAGTTGAATGCCTCGTGCCACTCGCGGCCTTGCGTGGCGAACATGATGCCGTGGATGGCCGCGTTCATCTCCGCGAACGCCGCCGGGCCGCCCCAGTGGCACGCCGCGCCGCCCACGACGGCATGCACGTCCATGAGCGCGACGAGCGCCCGCGTGGCGCGCGGGTCGGCCAGCGTGACCTCCGTGCCGGCGGAATTTTTCACCTGCACCGAATATTTCGGCGCGGCCTTGGGCGTGGACGCGAGGCGGGATTTGAGGTTGAGCGGCGCGAGCGGCGGTGCTTCGACGGGTTTGACAACGGAGGTATCAGCAGCCATAGGATTTTGTTGGTTTGCGCAGGCATCCTAAACTTCCCGCACGAAAATGGAAGAATTAACCGCGGCCAGCTCATGCGATCAATTCATGGTCGCCAGCAATCGCGCTTGGCCGACGGGGTGAAAATTTTTGAACAACAAAGGAACGAAGCAACCAGGCGGGGTTCGGGCTTCATTGCTGGTTGTTCAAATTAAAATTGCAGCGCGGCAGAAACGGAGCGCGGGCCTGTGACTCACCAAGCCCGTTGTCAAGGACGCGGTGCCGTGTTAGTCTCGTCCTGCCATCACATTTAAAACTGCGGCTCGTTCAGCGCATAACCCCAGGTGAGATATGAAAACTGCTGTCACATGGAACTTCGAGGCCGACTTCATCCAGGCCTGCAACTGCGACTACGGCTGCCCCTGCGAATTTTCCGCGCCGCCCACGAAAGGCTTTTGCGAAGGCATGGGCGCGTGGCGCATCAGCCGGGGAAGTTACGGCGACGTGAAACTGGACGGCCTCGCGCTGGCGTTTGCCGCCTACTGGCCCAAGGCGATCCACGAAGGCGGCGGCACGGTCTGCCTCTTTTTCGACGAGCGCGCCAATCCGCCGCAGCGCGACGCCCTGCTGCAAATCGCCAGCGGCCAGGCGGGCGGGCTGCCGTTTGAAATCATCGTCACCACCTTCTCCAAAATTCTGGAGCCGCAATTTGTGCCGTTCAAGTTCATCTTTAACGGGCGCCATAGCAGCGTGCAGATCGGCAACGCGATCACCGTCGCGGTCGAGCCGATCAAAAATCCCGTGACCGGCGCGCCGGAATCCGTGCGCATCGAACACGCGACCGGTTTTATTTTCCAGCACGCCGAGTGCGTGTCGGCGGCGAAAATGAACGTGCAGGTGGGCGAACTGAAATTTTCCCATCCCAACAAGGCCGCGTTCGTCACGCAGGTCAAATACGGCAATTGATTTGTAGGAGACGACGTAAGGAGTCTCATTATTATTCCCGCGAAATTAGTTAGAGACTCCTCACGTCGTCTCCTACTGTGCGAGAAATGGAATCCATTTTCAAACGCGACCGCTTGATCGTGGTTGCCGCCCTGGCCGGCCTCGCGCTCCTCGCCTGGGGCTACATGGCTGTTGAAGCCCGCGCCATGTATCACACCGGCATCTGCCGCTGCGCCGGGATGAAAATGTCCGGGCCGGACACCGGCGCGTGGAACACCGCGACGCTCATTCCGCTCTTCCTCATGTGGGCGGAAATGATGGTGGCCATGATGATCCCCGCCGCCGCGCCGATGATTCTCACCTTCGCCCTGGTGCAACGTAAACGCCGCGAATCGGAACGGCCTTTTGTGCCGGTGGGAATTTTCCTGCTGGGCTATCTCGTCGTGTGGACCGGCTTCAGCGCGCTGGCCGCCGTCGCCCAATGGACTTTGCACGCGCAAGCTTTGCTCTCGCCGCTGATGGTGAACACCAGCCCGGTTCTTGGCGGAATCATTTTAATTGCGGCGGGAATTTTTCAATGGACGCCGCTCAAGAACGCCTGCCTCACGCACTGCCGCTCACCGTTGAGTTTTCTGATGACGGACTGGCGCGAAGGCAGATCCGGCGCGCTGGCGATGGGTTTGAAGCACGGCGCGTATTGCACCGGCTGCTGCTGGCTGCTCATGGCGCTGCTGTTCGTCGCGGGCGTGATGAACCTCTGGTGGATCGCCCTCATCGCCGTGTTCGTGCTCGTCGAGAAAATTGCGCCGCGCGGCTGGTTCATCGGCAAAGTGGCGGGCGTTTTTCTCGCCGCGTGGGGCGTGTGGCTGCTGGCGCGTTGAACGGAGCGCCGGTCACCGACCCGGCGCGTTTCCTTCTTCTTGCAGGAGGCGAGGTGACGAGACTCAAACCACCTTGACCGCGAACCACGCGAACCTCGCGAATGTTTTTTTAAATTAGAGCCTCCTCACGTCGTCTCCTACAAAGGAAATGGTGGCGCGCAGTTCCGCCGTGGCCTCGCGGCGAAGGCGTTTGCAGCATCATTCTGCCAGCCATGATTCTGTCATTCCGGCTGACAGAATGATTGCTGGCAGAATGATGCTGGCCGAACCCGCCACAATGCCGCCAAAGTTTTGTAGGAGTCGAGGTGACGAGACTCAAACTTCCTTGACCGCGAAAAACGCGAACCGCGCGCAGCGTCTTGGACTGCGGTGGGTGCGGGGCTGGGGGCACACACCGCTTTGGGAAGGAGGGGAAACATCGAACATTCAACTTCCAACATCCAATTCCCAACCGCACGCGTCGGTTCCAGTCGAAAGCGGTGTCAGCCCTGTTCCCCTGCAGCCGCAGTCCAAGACACGCTGGCGCGAATTGCGACAGCGCGCGAACCGCGCGCAGCGTCTTGGACTGCGCCAGTCCTCTGGCGCTTTGTTCGTTGTGACCGCGTTGGGCAAGATTTACGCGCCAAGCAAGCCGCCGACAACGCCGCCGTGGCGAAAATCCATTTTGAAGGCACGGACTTCCGCCGCGATATTGCAGCGAAGACGTTTTGACAGACCTATTGGTTTTGATCTGCCGGAGGCAGGTAAGTGTTTGCCTTTTCCCAAGTTTCAAAATTTCCGTCAATTGAAGTAGCGGTAACAACGCTCCCGTCGGCAAAAACATAAATACGCCGCCACGTTCCATTCGGTGCTTGCCGTGAGCGGCGCTCACGAAGCTGCACAATGTTGGGAGATCCAAGGATAGTCCCATTTTTTGGATCCAACTTGATTGGGCTGCTATTGACGAAATCAAAGTCATCAAAATCTTTTTCTATCTTTGCAAACGTCGAACCCAATTCATTGGTTAGTTGCAAGATGTCATTTGTGAACGTGCCGTCATTGTCAGAGGCATGAATACGAAAGGCCAGATTGAGCATTTTCATATTATTCTCGGCTGAATTTTCACGCTTGGTGAATTGAACTTGATACGATAATGCCTCGGACAGCTTTTGTTCGGCGATTTCCGCTTTGTGATTAGCGTCATCGGTCAACTGATGCAACACACCAACCTGCCCGCGCAATTTTAGCAGCTCCATTATATCGGTATCGTTCTTTGTTGAACGCTCAACCACGCCCGCCAGACTATTTGTCGCCGCATCGCGTTCTCGCTGCAACTGCTCAATTTCCTCGGCCAGCGGCGCTTGCTGTTGCTGGAGCGTTTGGTTTTGTTCGCGCAGTTGCGCGGCTTGGCGCGCTTCGTAGATTCCCGCTCCAGCGAGAACGGCGACGGTGGCGGTGACGAGAGTTTTTTGCAGTGTGGTCATGGCAATGGTTTTGGTGGCGGCAATTACGGTGGAAGTGTGAACGGCAGTTCCGGCGAGAACAGCGGCGGCGGAAATTGTGGCGGCCAGGCCAGCGGGCGCGGCTTGCACGGCATTGGCGGAGATGACGACAGCAAGCCCGCTCGTGCCAACAGTGACACCGCGTTTGGCGAAGAATTCGCGCAGTTGTTCGACGGCCCGGCTCACGCGCTTTTGCGCGGCATCATCGCTGGTGCCGAGCGCTTCGCCGACTTCGCGCAGTTTTTTATTTTCAAAGTAGCGCAGCAGGATCGCGCTGCGGCCGGTGTCGTCGAGCGCGGACATGGCTTCGTCCAGGAGGGGTTCGATGTCTGGCCACGCGGAGTCATTACCACACTTTGCAAAGTGTGGTAGTTCGTTCTGGGCGTTCATGACATTCATCTCGGTGGCAATTTGTTCGCGCAACTGGCGGCGCGATTCTTTGCGGATCACATCAATGGCGGTTCGCCGCGCCACCTGATACAACCACGCGGTAAGGATGGTGCCGGGCTTCAGCCTGCCGGCGTCGCGCGCGAGGTCGGCGAAGACGGATTGCGCGATCTCCTCGGCCAGTTGCGACGAGCGGACCTGCCGGAACGCGGCGGAATAAACCAGGTTCACATGGCGCTGCACCAGCGCGGTGAAGGCGTCCTGCGAGTGCTCGCGGGTGAACTGCCGGAGCAAATCAAGGTCGTTCGCGGTCATTGTCACCAAGCATATCGCCGCCGCCCGCCGGAATCCGACAAATTATTTTCAACGCAAAGGCGCAAAGGCGCAGAGACGCAACCAAAGGAGCGCGGACAGCCTTGTCCGCGAGTCCCGGCGCGCACGCGAGCAACACGCGGACAAGGCTGTCCGCGCTCCGCGAAAATCTTCGCCGCACGCGACGAAGCTGGGAGACAGCTATGCAAACCGCGAAACGCAAAGTTTCCATTCATTTCTCCGCGCCTTTGCGTCTTTGCGCCTTTGCGTTGAAAATTGTGTCCGCCGCAAGTCCCTTTACTTTCCGCGCCGCCTCGCGCATTTTTCCGCCCCATGATGCGATGCGTGATTTTTTTTGCGGCCCTGTTCGCGGCGTCGGTGGCCGCCCGGGCGGACAGCCCGGCGGTGGCAACCTCCATCATCGAGACGAACGTGCTGGTCATCCGCGCCAGCCGCGTGACGGAAAATTTTCCCGAGCAGCTCCGCGCCATCCAGCCGGCGGCGCGGACGACGGGGACGATTTTGGACCTGCGGTTCGCCGACGGCGACAGCGGCGCGGCGGCGGCGGTGAAACTGTTTTCCGCCAAAAAAAATCCCCTCGTCATCCTGGTGAACGGCCACACGCGCGGGGCGGCGGCGGAACTGGCGGCGCAATTGCGCGCGGTGAAGGCGGGCATCGTCATCGGCAGCACAAACGTGCCGGGAATAATTTCGCCCGACATCGCAGTGGCGGTGAGCGCGGACGACGAGAAACAATTTCTGGAAAATCCCTTCGCGTTGCCGGCGACCAACAACGTGGTTTCCCGTTCCACCACGAATGACCTGCTGCCGTTCATTGACCACACCAGCGAGGCGGAGCTGGTGCGCAAACGCATCAAGGACGGCGAGGACGACACCGAAATCCTGACCCCGCGCACCGAGCCGGCGCAGCCGGTTCTCCGCGACCCGGCGCTGGCGCGGGCGGTGGATCTGTTGAAGGCGCTGGTGATTTTGCACAAGCCGCGCGGGTGAAAATGTTCACCGGAGCCAGCGGAGAAGCGGGGTGACACGGCCAGGCCGGAGCGCGCCCGTCCCCATTCCACCGAACCAACGAAGACCCGCTCCGTTTCCGTCATTAAATCCGGCGGGCGCATCTGGACAGCGCCCCCGTTTGGAGTTCCGTCCCGCCCTGCGGGACGGTTCGGCCTCCTCACCCAACCGGGGCCGCCTAAAGGCGGAACTCCAAACGAAACCCCGGCTGGCCTCGGGGGGCAGTGTCAAGCGGCGCCCAATCCGGCTCAATTTCATGATTTCGGATTGACGATTCGCCTCCGGCCTACCACCTTTTACGACTGGGTTTTTGATGAAGACGATACTTTTTCTCTGCACGGGCAATGTTTGCCGCAGTCCGATGGCGGAAGGGCTTTTCCGCCACGCCGTCAAAGGGCGCGGCGAGTTCCGCATTTTGTCGGCGGGCCTCGGCGCGCTGGACGGCCAGCCGCCCACGCATCATTCCGTGCAGGCGATGCGCGAGATCGGCATTGATATTTCCGGCCAGCGCAGCAACGCACTCACGGCGGAGATGGTGCGCGCGGCGGATTATATTTTTGGCATGACGCACAGCCATGTGGACACCGTGGCGCTGCTCTATCCGCAGATGGCGGAAAAAACTTTTCTACTCCGCGAATTCGACGAGACGCTGGAGCCTTACGAGAAGGACATCAGCGATCCCATCGGCAGCGCGTATGAAATCTATGTGGAATGTCGCGACCAAATCGAGCAGGGCGTCGCCACGCTTTTGAAATTTATGGAACAAAACAATCTGCTGTCGGCCAACGCCCATCAACCGTCCGCCTCGGCGGTGAACTTCGCGCTCGGCGCGGACCACGGCGGCCTCGAGCTCAAGGAAACCCTCAAGGCCTGGCTCCGCGAACGCGGCCTGACTGTCCTGGATTTCGGCGCGAAGACGAACGACCCGGCGGATGACTATCCGGATTTCGCGCAGCCGGCGGCGATGGCCGTGGGCGATGGCCGCGCCGAGTTCGGCCTGCTCGTCTGCACCAGCGGCGTGGGCATCTGCATCACCGCCAACAAGGTTGCCGGCGTCCGCGCGGGCGTGGCCGAGGACGTGGAAACCGCGACGCTTATGCGCCAGCACAACGACGTGAACGTCCTCTGTTTGAGCGGCCAAAAAACTTCCGCCGAACTCGGCAAAAAAATTCTCGACGCGTTCATCGCCGCGAAATTTGAAGGCGGACGCCACGAGCGCCGCGTGTTGAAAATGGATACGCGCTTCGCACCCGCCAATCTGCGCCTGCAAAATGTGGACCCCGAAATCGCCGCCGCGATTGGACACGAACGCCAGCGGCAGCAGGAGAACATCGAGCTGATCGCATCGGAAAATTTCACCAGCCCCGCCATCATGGAAGCGCAAGGCTCGGTGCTGACGAACAAATACGCCGAGGGCTACCCGAAGAAACGCTGGTATGGCGGCTGCGAAAACATTGACACGATTGAGCAACTGGCGATTGACCGCGCGAAAAAACTTTTTGGCGCGGAACACGCCAACGTCCAGCCGCACTCCGGCAGCGGCGCGAACATGGCGGTTTATTTCGCGTTCCTGAAACCGGGCGACAAGATGCTCACGATGGATTTGAGCCACGGCGGCCATCTGACGCACGGCAACAAGGCGAATTTCTCCGGCAAATTTTTTGAGATCGTCCACTACGGTGTCAGCAAGGATGACGAGCGGATTGATTACGAGCAGATCGCCGTGATGGCGCGCGAGCACCGGCCGAAGATGATCACCATCGGCGCGAGCGCGTATCCGCGCATCATTGATTTCCAGCGCATGGGCGAGATCGCCCGCGAGGTTGGCGCGTATCTGCTCGCGGACATCGCGCACATCGCCGGCATGGTCGCGGCGGGCATCCACCCCAGCCCGATGGCGCACGCGGATTTCGTGACGACCACCACGCACAAAACGCTGCGCGGCCCGCGCGGCGGCCTGATTCTGACGCGTGAAAAATACGCGAAGGAAATTGATTCCAACATTTTCCCCGGCATCCAGGGCGGCCCGCTCGAACACGTCATCGCGGCGAAAGCGGTTTGTTTCCACGAAGCGTTGCAGCCATCGTTCAAGGCGTATCAGCAGCAGATCGTCAAGAACGCCGCCGCGCTCGCCGACGGCATGAAGCGCAACGGCTACCGGCTCGTCAGCGGCGGCACGGACAATCACCTGATGCTCGTGGACGTGGGCGCGAAAAACATCACCGGCAAGGATTCGCAGATCGCGCTCGACGAGGCGGGCATCACGGTCAACAAGAACACGATTCCGTTCGAGACGCGCTCGCCGTTCCAGGCCAGCGGCATCCGCCTCGGCACGCCCGCCTGCACCACGCGCGGCATGAAGGAGGCGGAGATGGCCGCGATTGCCGACATGATCTCCGAAGTGCTGATGGACATTAAAAACGTGGACGCCGCGCACAAGGTGCGCGACCGCGTGCGCGAACTGACGGCGAAATTTCCGCTGCCGTATTGAGCAGCTTCCTTCCCCCCTCGGAGGGGAGAAGGATTGAGGATGAGGGGTGGCGCTGTGAGTAATTGATTGCGTAATTTTTTTTGGGTGTTCACCCCTCACCCTGACCCTCTCCCCTCGGAGGGGAGAGGGAACAAAAAGTGATTTGAAAATTTATGTTCAACGTCGGACAAAAAGTCGTGTTGGTGGATGACCAATGGCCGGAGTCGGTCAAGCAGCTTTACCTCGCGCTGCCGGTCAAGGACAGCGTCTATGTCGTCCGCGCCGTGCGCGTGGGCGTGAAGGTGGACGAGCTCATCATGGACCTGCGCCGCGTGCTGGAGTCGTCGCTGCTGCTCGTCGGCCTTTACAATCCCACCAACAAACTCGGCGTCGAGGCCGGGTTCGCCGCCAGCCGGTTCCGCGCGCTGGATGAAATGAAGACCGAGGCCGTCGAGGAGATGGAAGCACTCGTCTGAAACATTTCCCTTCGCCCGGAAAAATGTTTTCATCCCTGCATGGCACCGTGCGTGATGTTTGAGGACGAGCACCTGCTGGTGGTTCACAAGCCCGCCGGCTGGAACACACACGCGCCGGGGCCGTTCACCGGCGAGGGGATTTATGACTGGCTCCGCCACCGCGAACCGCGCTGGGCTTCGCTTGCCATCATCCACCGGCTCGACAAGGAAACCAGCGGCGTCCTCGTCTTCGGCAAAACACCAACCGCCAACCGCTCGCTCACAGAGCAATTCACCGCCCGCCGCGTCCGCAAAAAATATCTGCTGCTCACCGACCGACCCGTGCCGAAAAAAGAATTCACGGTGAAGAGCACGCTTGTCCGGCTCGGTGAAAAATACGCCAGCGGTCCCGGCGGAGAACTTGCGGAAACCAAGTTTGGAGTTCCGACTTCAGGCGGTCCGGCAATGCGCGAAACCTCTGGCCGCCTGAAGGCGGAACTCCAAACCGTCGAAGCCCTGCCCCTCACCGGCCGCACGCACCAGATCCGCGTCCACGCGGCAGAGAGTGGGTTTCCGATTCTCGGCGACACGCTTTACGGCGGCACCCCGGCGGCGCGCGTGTTTTTGCACGCGGCGGAAATCGCCTTCGCGCATCCCGCCACGAGCGAGCCGGTGACATTTTCCGCGCCTGCAAATTTTGTAGGAGACGAGGTGACGAGTCTCAAATCTTCAACTCCGCACTCCGCACTCCGCACTCCGAATTTTTTAGAGCCTCCTCACGTCGGCGCCTACACATTACGCACGGCCGTCTTCGAGCCGGACGCCACGAACGCCTTCCGCGTGATCCACGGCGCCAGCGACGGCTGGCCCGGCTGGTTCGTGGAAAAGCTCGGCGATTATTTATTGTCGCAGTCCGGGCAGCCGTTGAACGCAGGGCAAAACGAAGAGCTGGCGCGACTCGCAAAAAAACTTTCCGTTCGCGGTGCGTATCACAAAATTCTTTCGCGCCTGGTTCGCCGCACCAACACCACCGAAGCCTCGCCGCAACTCGTCCTGGGCGAAGCCGCGCCGGAGCGGTTTGAGATTTTGGAGAACGGCCTCCGCTACGAGCTGAGTTTCCGCGAAGGCTATTCCGTCGGCCTGTTTTTGGATCAGCGCGACAACCGCCGCCGGTTTTTGACCGGCCACATCGCGGCCGATTTTCCGTTGTCCGCATCACGCATCACGCATCACGCATCACGACTTGAAATCTTGAACTGCTTCGCCTACACGTGCGGCTTCTCCGTCTGCGCGGCCAAGGCGGGCGCGCACACCACGAGCCTCGACCTCTCGAAAAAATATCTCGACTGGGGCCGGCGCAACTTCGCGCTGAACGGCCTCGACCCGGCGGCGCATGAATTCATTTTTGGCGACACGTTCGACTGGCTGCGGCGGCTGGCGAAGAAGGGCCGAGCGTTTGACGCCGTGGTGCTCGACCCGCCGACGTTTTCGCAGTCGAAGGAACACGGCGCGTTCCGGGCGGAAAAAGATTACGGACGGCTCGTGACCGCCGCCCTGCCCGTTCTCAAACCGGGCGGGATTTTGCTCGCGTCCACCAACGCGGCGGACTGGCCGCCGGAAAGATTTCTCGCGGATATGGAAGCCACGGTGCGCGCGGCGAAACGAAAAATTTTAAAGCGGCATTACGTCCCGCAGCCGCCGGATTTCCCCGTCAGCCGCGCCGAACCGGGCTATTTGAAAACCGTCTGGCTAAAAATCGGTTGAAGGACCGAAGTGAACGCGTTCACCAGTTGACCTTGGAAGTCGCGGTGGCGGGTGGCGATTGCGAGCGGGTCGCCGGACTGGGATCATGGTCGGAGAAGTCTTTGGCTTTAAGTTTCAGGCAGGGCTTCTCCACGAGGTTCCAGCTACAAAATGCGACGCCCATGATGACGGGCGTGGCCACCGCAAACATCAGCCACGGATTTTTCATGCCCAGTGCGGCCAGCATTTGCTGAACAGGAAAGGCAAACAGATAAACGCCGTAAGACAAATCCGTCTGGTCGCACCACGCCATGCTTTTGATGCGAAAGGCGAATCCCACCCACAGCACCAGATAGCACGCGGTGAGCGGCGTGAGCATGATGAACAAAGGAGGAAACCGCGTGCT
>JAYVCM010000147.1:0-15014 GCA_043749955.1 Limisphaerales bacterium
CTGACTGATTGCCGATTGCCGACCCGCCGTGCTCGCGCACCGTCGCGGCAGGTTGCCGATTGCCGATTTTAGTTTGAGCCTCGTCACCTCGGCTGCTACGCGGAAAAGAAGTTTCAAAAATCACGTCGCCGAGTTTCAATTCTGGATTCAGTCCACCGGCGAAACCGCAGGTCAGCACCAGCTTGGGTTCGTAGGAGACGACGTGAGGAGTCGCTAACTTCTCTTTAATTTGAGTCTCGTCACCTCGACTCCTACAAGAATTCAAAAATTCGCGCACGGATTTCCCGGCGTTCTGGCGGCCGATGCCGGTGAGGAGCAGGGAAACGTCGGCTTTGCCCGCCGCGATCTTCCGAAACGGCGCGGCTTCTTCTTTCAAGGCGAAGCAAATGAGCGTGGTCATGTTTGGCGTGCGGACAGCTTGTCTGCGGGTGATTTTTTTTGCGAACGCGCGGACCGGCTGAAGCAAGGATTCGTTGCCGGCGAAATGCTGTCAAGAATTTCCCGGCGTTCTGGCGTCCTGGCGGCCGATGGAACAACCCGAATTGCCAGCGCGCCGGAGTGCGGAGTTTTGTGGCAACGTCCGCCCTCACCCTGGCCCTCTCCCCCGGGGAGAGGGAACCGCCAGCGCACGTTTCTGTTTTGTCGGATGACCGTCCGGCCAATACAGTCGCGGGTTTTTTCAAAAGCGCGGGGAACGTTTCTCCCTCTCCTTGGAGGAGCAGCGACAGCGGCTATGGCGGGTGAGGACGGTCGTTCCACTGATTTTTCTTTTGGTTTGGGTTTCTACAAAGATGTCGTGCCTACGGCACTGGACAAATCAGTTGCTTTCATCCGGGCCGGGAAAATGTTGTCCCAAATATTTTTGAAACAATTCATCAATCTGACAACCGGCAGTTTGTGTTTTGCGAAGAATCCTCCATTGCTCTGTGAGCGGTATTTCTTTGCCAGCTTCTAGCCAGCCATTTGGAAATCCCAACTCAGCCAAAGCATCTCCGATTGATTTTCCTGACTTTTGGAAGTTGTCAGCAGTAAAATACCAACGGTCATCAATTTGGCTGGCGAACAATTGATAAGCTTCCAACACAATGCCAAGAATATTTGAAAAGTGCTTTTCACACGCTGAATAAACGTCCTCCGCTGGCGGGTTCGGAACATCAGGCACTTCAATGAAGAAATAGGTCGTGCGTCTTTTACCGTCTGCGTCACGATAACTTGTGCCGCCACGGACAACAGTGTCTCCAATATGAATGGACGCGGTTCTGTATCGGTTGAAGAATTGAGCAAGAGAATCCGTTTTGAGGATTTCCTGTTTTGCCAAATACCATTTCGAGAATTCAGGTATGTCATTGCAAACAGACTGAAGAGCAAACGTAATGCTTCGCGCAGCAGATGCGAAGGCGTCGGTGAAACATTGAGCGGCAAAGAAGTCGAGTTCTGCTTCTTGAATCTTGTGCAGAAAGAATTCTGCTTGGCTGACTTTGTAGTCAACGATGCTAAACGAACGTTGCATGAAAAAAGTTTCACGCAAAGACGCGAAGACGCAAAGGAATTTTCTTAACTTGGCGGCTTTGTGCCCTTGCGTGAGATCAGGCTGTTACGGCTTCCGTCTCGCACTTTTCTTTCCCGCAGCCGCAGCCGGTTTCTTCCTGGTCGCTGAAATCGTGGCTGTCCCAGTTCGGGTCGAGGCCGAGGTCTTTGAGCATCTGGATCAATTTTAATTGGCCCAAACAGCGACCTTCAATTTTCGCTGGCGGTAATCAGCGCGGACTTTGTTGGCCGTCCGCAGAAAAGCACGTTCAGCGCGGGCAATAAAGGCGCGTTTGCCGTTGGATTTTTTTGTGCGGTTCATGGTTTGAAAAATGTCCTGACAAAATTCATATCATGCGTGGCGGAAGATGCGAGCAATTTTGCGGGCAGCGAGCGGCTGTCCCAAACCGGCACGCGGGTCGCGCGCGCTCCCCGGACGGATGATGCCGCCCCGACGGGGCTGGGGAATTTTTGGTTTGGGTTTCTACAAAGATGTCGCGCCTACGGCGCTGGGAATTGCGGTTATTTTACTACAACTACGATTGGGTCGGGAATGTATTCACCGCTAATTCGAAACGCAGTGGGAGCTGAAAGCTTAAGTTCCATTGTCGGATAACCAGCGGACGCAAGCGAATAAATTAGTATCGCAGCTTTCCCATCTTTCACGATTCTTTTTGAATCGTCGGATAATTGAAAAGCCCCACCGCCCGTTGTCGGCGAGAAATCAGTAATTTGTGCAGTTGATCCAATCAGCAAATTAGCATTAAATGTAAGAAGGCCGAGCGGCTGGTTTTTTGATGGTTTGAAACGTAGTGTCACAACGCGAGCATCACCATTTATGACCACATTGCTAGATATGAGAGTGAGTATTGGTGGACGAGCCTGTTCGGAGGTATTTTGAAGTTCCTTTTGTAGAGATTCAATCTTGTGTGTGTTTTCCACATCCTGATCTTGAAGTGCTTGTATTTGTGACGCCAATTTTGTTAACGCCTCATTTTCAGAACCAGTATATCGCTCAAGGGCAATCGTTCTGAATGGTTCAAGAAGAGTTTCAAGATGCTGCACTTCGGCTGTCTTTTCGCGTAGTTTCCGATCCAAGTTAGAATTATCAGATTCCAAACGCGGCACTTTTAATGCGACCGGAACAAGAGTCACAATACTCAAGGCGAGTCCTGCGACGATTGCACCTTGAACACTTGCCTTCTGATACCATTTCTGTGGCATATAAATTTTCCCGCTACCTTATTTGTGAGATTTAACTTTGTCGAGAATGCTCTTAAACAGATTTGTTTGTGACTTGAAAATTTAATGAGGCAAAACCGCTTCCGTTTCGCAACTTTCTTTCCCGCAGCCGGTTTCCTCCTGATCGCTGAAATCGTGGCTGTCCCAGTTCGGGTCGAGGCCGAGGTCTTTGAGCATCTGGAGATCTTTTTCGACGGGCTGGTTCAGCGTGGTGAGATAGTTGCCGACCATCAGCGCACTCGCACCGGCCATGAAGATCATGCTTTGCGCGTCGCGCAGGTTCACGGTGCGGCCACCGGCGATCATGATTTCCTGGCGCGGCAAAATGAACCGGAAGCACGCGATGGTCTTCAAAATTTCCATGACGGGCAGGGGCGCGAGTTTTTCAAACGGCGTGCCGGGAATGGGATTCAGGATGTTGACGGGCACGACGTTCGCGCCGATGGCCTTCAATTCAAACGCCAGGTCGCAGCGGTCGGCGCGCGTCTCACCCATACCGATGATGCCGCCGGAACAAATCTTGATGCCAGCCTTTTTCAGATAACCGATGGTCTCCAGCCGGTCGTCGAACGTGTGCGTGGAACAGGTCTGCGGAAAAAAGCGACGCGAGCTTTCGAGGTTGTGGCCGTAACATTCGAGGCCGGCTTCCTTCAGGCGGTTGGCGACTTCCTGTTTCTTGATGATGCCGAGCGAGGCGTCGGGGCGCGTCTTGCCGCCGGCTTTCAATTCGCGGATACGGTCGCAGACTTCGTCGAGCATGGGGCCTTCGTTCAGCCCTTTCCACGCGGCGACGAGGCCGACGGCGGTGACTTGGTTCTTGTTCGCTTCATCGGCGGCTTCGGTCATCGGTTCGGGTTCGATGAAACCATATTTCGGCGAGCCGGTCTGGTAATGCGACGATTGCGCGCAGAAACTGCAATTCTCCGAGCAAGCGCCAGCCTTGGCATTCACGATGGAGCAGAGATGGATTTTGTTTCCCTTGAAGTGTTCGCGGATGCGGTTCGCCCACGACAGCAGATCCAGAATGTCGGCGGACGTTTCGAGATTGAAGAGCCACGACGCCTCGTCGCGGGAAATGTGGCCGCCGCCCAAAACGCGTCCGCCGAGGGCGGAAAGTCTGGCATGATTGTTCACGTCAACTGATATGGGGGTCATGGTTGACAGGATAGCGGACGGGGAAAATTTCGCAAGCAGAGTTCGCCGGGAGCGCTGGCTTATTTCGCGGGCGCGTTGGTCGCCTGCGACGGATGGGCGGCGTTGAGATACTGCGCGAGCGAGGCGATCTGCAGGTCGTTGAGCGGCCCGCCTTGTGACGAGGCGAACGCGGGCATGAGCGAACCGGGTTTGCCGTAGGTGATCCAGGTGCGCCAGAATTCTTCGCTCGTCGGCACGGTCAGCTTGTTCAGATCCACGACCATCGTGGCGCGATGTTCGGCGTCGTGGCAGATGCCGCAGAGCGTGGCGTAAAGCGGCTGGCCGTTTTGGCCCTCGATGTTTTTCAGATGGCAGGTGGCACATTCGCCTTTGAACACGGCCTGTCGGTCCAGCTTGGCCGCCGCCATGCCCGCCGCTCGCTGTTCCTCGGTCATGGTCACGGCCACCGGCGGCAGCATGGTGATGCGGAGCATGAGATCTTTTCTGCCCTTGTCGGTGGTGACGGTGACGGTCTTGAAGAGCACGCCGGCTTTGCCCGCGAGGTTGACGGCGAACTTCATTTCACCGCTCGCGCCGGGGGGAAGTGTCCACGGCACCGGCGGCAGTTCGGCGGTGGTGCAGCCGCAGGACGGATGCACGTTCAAAATTGTCACAGGCACCGGCTTGGAAAAATTAGTGTCCGTGACAATGTTGGTGCTCCATTCAATGGCTGCGAACCGGGTGATTTTTGTGCGCCCAAACAGGCTCCGAAAAAAACTGGCATTGGTCACGGCGGTGAGGTTGGTGCGGCTGGTGACATTGGTGGCCAGCCCGATCTCAATGGTGGTGGCGATGTTGGTGAAACTAAAAGTGAACCGCGCGAAATCCAGGGTGGCGGCGGCGTCCATGGACTTGAGCAGCGCATCCCACGCGATGACGCCGTCGGGCAGGGGATCGTTCTGGTGCGACGTGTCCGGCACATACTGCGCGGCGCTGACGACGGCATCGGCCGGCTGCGCGGCGGCGGTGAAGCTGCGCGTGGCGAAAAATAAAATTCCGAGGGTGATGAGCAATGTCCGGTGCCGTTTCATGGGTGTGAAAAATACGCTGGTGGCGCTGGTTTGACGAGCGGAATTCACGTCAACCGGGGATTATTCCAGTCTGGTGGCGGCGGTGCTGCCGCGCCGCCGTGCCTCGCCGCAGCGAGGCACCCACCACATCGGATTGCCGGACGCGCGGGCTGTTGCCGGGTGCGGTTGGCGCCGTAGAGAAATGCCGTTGCACCACCATGTTCACTCGTAGCAGCCGACGTCAGGAGGCTCATTCTCTGTTTCCGGGAAAAGTCAGAGCCTCCTCACGTCGGCTGCTACTTATCAAAGTTCACAGCCGGTTCAGCGCGCTCAACACGGCCTTGACCGACGCCAGTTCGATGTTTGTGTCCACGCCCGCGCCCCAGCGGCTCTTGCCGCCGGCGGATTTGATCTGGATATAGGAAATCGCCGCCGCCGCTTCCCCGGAACTCAAGGCATGCTCGCTGTAATTCGCGATCTCAAAACGCGGAACCCCGATGGTGCTGAAACCGTGGACGAGCGCGGCGAGCGGGCCATTGCCTTCGCCGGAAAATTCCACCGGCCGGCTGTCACGCAACAATTTCGCGCGGCATTTCACGACGCCGTTTTTGCTTTCCGTTTCAAAGCCTTGCAACTGCCACGGCGAATTTCGTTCGACGTATTCCTTCCAGAACATCGCCTTGAGTTCCGTGCCGCTGACCTCGCGGCCGAGCTTGTCCACCGCGTCGTTGGCGATCGGGCCGAACTCGCGCTGCATGTCCTTCGGCAAGACGACGCCGAATTCCGTTTCGAGCAGATACGCCACGCCGCCTTTCCCTGACTGCGAATTCACGCGGATGACCTCGCGGTATTCGCGCCCGATGTCCGCCGGGTCAATCGTGAGATACGGCACGTCCCAGTGGGCGGATGAGTTGAGAGTTGATGGTTGAGAGTTGATAGACTGTTTTTTCTCCCATTCCGCCAACCCTTTTTTGATCGCGTCCTGATGCGAGCCGCTGAACGCGGTGAAGACCAGTTCGCCCGCGTAAGGATGGCGTGCCGGCACGGTCATGCCGGTGCTGCGTTCGTAAACGTCAATGATCGAGCCAAGATTTGAGAAATCCAATTTGGGATCAATGCCGTGCATGTAGAGGTTCAACGCGACGGTCACGATGTCCAAATTGCCCGTGCGTTCGCCATTGCCGAAGAGCGTTCCCTCGACGCGATCCGCGCCCGCGAGCAAGCCGAGTTCCGTCGCCGCGACGCCGGTGCAGCGGTCGTTGTGCGTATGCAAACTGATGATGAGCGAATCGCGGTTCTTGAGGTTGCGGCACATCCATTCGATTTGATCCGCATAAACATTGGGCATCGCCACTTCGACCGTGTCCGGCAGGTTTAAAATCATTTTGTGCTGGTTCGTCGGCTGCCACACGTCCATGACGGCCTCGGAAATTTCCTTGGCATATTCCACTTCCGTCATGCTGAAACTTTCCGGCGAATACTGGAGCATGACTTCCGTCCCCTTGAGCCGGTGCAAACGCTCCTTGATCATCCGCGCGCCGTTGACAGCGATGGCCTTGATTTCATCCTTTGACTTGCCGAACACCACGCGGCGCTGCGCGGGCGAAGTCGAGTTATACATGTGGATGATGACCTTCTTCGCGCCGATGAGCGACTCGACGGTGCGTTCGATCAAATCTTCGCGCGCCTGCACGAGCACCTGCAACCACACGTCGTCCGGCGCATGGCCTTTCTCGATGAGCAAGCGGTTGAAGGCAAATTCCGTGTTCGACGCTGACGGGAAGCCGACTTCGATTTCTTTGAAGCCAATCTTCACGAGCGTTTGGAACAATTCCAATTTTTGCGAGACGTTCATCGGCACGGCGAGCGCCTGGTTGCCGTCGCGCAAATCCACGCTGCACCAGCGCGGCGCGTGGGTGAGGACGCGGCCCGGCCACTGGCGGTCGGGCAACGCCACCGGCGGGAACGGACGATATTTTGACGATGGCTGCTTCAACATAAGTGCGGATGACTGGATGGATGGATAATTGGATTGTTGGACGGGTGCAAGCCAGCATCCAAAAATCCACCCACCCATTCATCCAATGTTGTTCGTTTGTTCATGGTGACTAAAGCAAAAACCCACCGCCGGGTCGGCAGTGGGTTGATCAAATTCTGGTGAACGAATCAAAACCCGACTGCCGCGCCGGTCAGCAGCGCGCTCGTAAGCAGCCCGTCCTCCGTAGCAGCACTGCGGAGGGTGGACAGGTTTAAGTTGTGATTCACGCTGGTAAATTGGCGGAGCTGATGGTGAAGGTCAAACAATTTTCATGTCCTCCCTCACCCAACCCTCTCCCCAAGGAGAGGGCTTTCACGTTCCCCGCGCTTCTGTAAAATCCGCGACTGGATTGGCCGGACCGTCATCCGAAAAAACGGGAACGTGCGCTGGCTGTCCCCTCTCCTCGGGGGAGAGGGCAGGGTGAGGGCGAGCGTTACCACAAATTTATCCGCGTTGATCGTAAGATGGCAGTCGTGACTGGCCGCGAGCACGGGCAAAAAACGGCGCGGCGTCCAAAAATCATCCCCGCTTTGAGCCAGCATGTCATTGGCCATTTCGCGGCGCGAAGCTGGCGGAAACAAAAACCAGGTTCAACCCCGGTTCCCTGCGCTGCACGATTCAACCGCGAACAACCGCGCTTGACACCAGCGAGCCGGGGAGCAGAATCGGGAAAATGAATGTGGTTAAAAAGACATTCTTACAAAGCTCGAGGGCATTGTCATGATACATAACCGCGCACTTTTTAAATGGCTCATTCCGGTCGTGGCCGCCGGTTTCATTGCGTCTTGCGCAACACATCGCGAGAAGGCCGGACGGAAGGACGACATCACCCGCATTGTCGAGCCGGTCACGACACCTGGCTGGATCACGTTCCGGCCGGAAGCGAACGTCAATGTCAAAACATTGTTCGTGGATCATGCCAAAATTTTCCACCTCACGCCGGGCAACGAAATGGTGGCGCCGTCGGCGGAGCGAGATGAACTCGGCGTGACGCATTTTCGCTATCAGCAATTGTTTCGCGGCATCAAGGTGGAGCACGCGGAGTTTCTCGTGCGCGCGACGAACAACCGGGCGTTGTCCGCAAACGGCGCGCTGGCCTACGATTTTCAGCCGGCGACGACCACGCCGAAAATTTCCGAGGAGCAGGCGTGGGCCATCGTCCACGAACGCATCCCGTCGCCAAATTATTTGCGCGAGGACAAACTCGCGGAGGACATGGCCAATCCCGACGCGGTGCCGCAAGGTTATCGGCCACCGGGCGTGCTGCTCTTCACCGAAGACCCGAACAGCAGCGGCGGCGAGCGGCTGCTCGCGTGGATGTTCAAAGTGTATGCCGCGCCGTATGACCGCTCGCGCCAGGTTTACATCAACGCCGCGGACGGTTCGGTGGTGAAGGAACTGCCGCTGTTCCCGGCGTGCGAATTGGGAAAGGGGCCGGTCACGTTTCGCGGCACGCGGCCGATGAACACGCAGAAAAAAGGAGACAAGTATTATCTGGTGGACGATTGCGACGGCACCACGCTCGCGGCGGGGTTGCTCGACAATGCTGGCAAGTCCGTGGCCATTTCCGATGATGACAACGATTGGACGGGCAACAATCCGTCCGTGGTCACGTCCTACTGGGGACTGCGCGCGAGCTACGACTATTTCAATTTGATCCACGGACGCTTGAGCTACGACGGGCAGAACGGAAAAATGTCCATCTTCAACGATCCGAACATGACGAACAACGGACACAACGCCACGGGCGGCGGCGGCGGCATCCGCATCGGCCTCGCCAGCCCCGGCGACAACGACGATTACAACACGCTTGACATCATCGGCCACGAGTTCACGCACAGCCTCATCGAGCAGACGGCGGGTCTGGCTTACATCTCGACGAACGAGTCCGCCGCGCTGAACGAATCCTACTGCGACATGTTTGGAAAGATGGTGGAACACTGGATCGAGGGCGGCGCCCCAAAAAGCTGGATCATCGGCGATGACAAGGGCTGCGTTCCGCCCTACATCTGCCGCGATCTGCTGAATCCGAAAACATTCAACAATCCCGACACCTATCAGGGTTTGAACTGGCAGTCGGGAGCGAACATTGACCCGCACAACAACGGCTCCGTGCAAAACCGCTGGTTCGCGCTGCTGTGCGATGGCGGCTCCGGCGTGAACAACGAACTCTCGTCCGCTTACAACGTCGCCGGCGTCGGCAAGTTGAAGGCCAGAAAAATCATCTACCGCGCGCTCACCCGCTACCTCAATTCCGCAGCGACCTATCCCGACGCGCGCGCCGCCTCCGTCAGCGCGGCGACCGATTTGTTTGGCTCGGATTCGCGCGAGGTCGAATCCGTTATCAATGCGTGGTGCGCCGTCGGACTGTGTCCTTACGTCATCCCCAAAAAAGCCGACCGCTTTGACGTTCCGGGCGGCAATCCGAATCCCGCGTCGCCGAACAACAACAACACGCTCGCCGGCGCGACGCCGCTCGGCACCGGGAGCATCATTCTTGGGTCGGGAAGTTTTCCCTGGTCCAAGGGCAATTCACCGCAACTGCGGATTCCCAACTTGAGCGTCTTCCCCGCGAACGACGTGGATTATTTCAACCTCACCTTCCCGCCGGTGACGCCGCTCGGCGGACGCTGCTTCACGTCCAGCTTTGCGTTTGATTTTGGAACAAAAGTGAACGCGCGGATTTTTGTGAACGGCGTGCTGTGGAAATCTTATGTCAACGCGCAGTATTTTTCGCTGACCGTGGGCCAAGACCCGCAGCCGATAGTTTTGGAGATCACCGCGCCGTTTCCCGGACAGATTCTCACCTACCAGTTGAACATCGCGTTCTTCCAGCATTTCGACAGCAGTTGCTACCAGACCACGCCGCCCGAAATTTGGAAGCAGATCGAAAACTGCCCGATGTGCGACCTGCAGCTCTTGAAGGGCGTGGACCGCGTGATCCTCGAACCGCTCTACCGGCAGGCGAACAAGGTGGAGATCCAGGACCGCTATTTCATGTGGAACGGCGAGGGCGCGCTGCAAGTCCCCGTCAGCGTGCTGCAAGGCAACTTCCTGCACGCGGAACTCGTCAATCAGGACGGCAAGACCGTGGCCACCGCCGACCGCGCCGGTGAGAGCGAACTCCTGCTCAAAGCTCCGGATGCCCGCGCCGGCGTGTATTCATTGCGCTTCAGCGGATTCGGAAATGGCACGGAAATTCTGGTGCGGACGCCGCAGCGGTAAGCCCGCACCAGCCAGCCAGCACGAAGGCGAAATAAAACTGTAGCCGTTCGACCCTGACGTGAAGCGACCGAAAGCCACACGGCGTCTTGGACTGCGGCGGGAAGCGAAGCGCCACGCCGCTTTCGCGCGCGGGGGATTCTCGGATGAAGTGAAATTGTCGCACGCCCAAAAGCGGTGTCGCGACTGCGCCTTGCCACCGCAGTCCAAGACCTCGTGGAAATTTTCCGGCGGCTTCCGAAGGCGGCCGCAGTTTTCATAGCACCGGATGCGACACGCGATACTCGACGGCCATCCTCGCTTCGTCTAGTTTTGCCGAGAAGAAAATTCCATTTGAACTGTTTGCATGAACATCGTTGTCCTCGACGGCCGGACGCTGAATCCCGGCGACAACCCGTGGGATGAGGTCGCCCGGCTGGGCCATTTCACCTGTCACGATTTCACGCCGCGCGAACTCGTCGTCCAGCGCGCGCGCGACGCTGAAATTATTCTCACGAACAAGACGCCGTTGCCGGCGGAGACGCTCGCGCAACTGCCCCGGCTGAAATTCATCGGCGTGCTGGCGACCGGCTACAACGTCGTGGACACGGCGGCGGCGCGGGCGCGCGGCATCAGCGTCGCAAACGTCCCGGTCTATGGCACCGATTCCGTGGCCGAATATGTTTTTGCGCTGCTGCTCAATTTTCACCGGCAGGTTCAGCTGCATGCCGGGCTGGTGCAGCAGGGCGAGTGGGCGAAAAACGAATGGACTTTCTGGCGCACGCCGTTGACCGAACTGTCCGGGCTGACCATCGGCATCGTCGGCTTTGGCCGGATCGGCCAACGCGTTGCCGAACTTGCGTCCGCTTTCAAAATGAAAGTCCTCGTGCACACTCCATCCCGCCACCGTCCGTTGCCGGAAAATGTTGCGTGGCGGGAACTGCCGGAGCTCTTCGCCGAATCCGACGTTGTGACGCTGCACTGCAAACTGACGCCGCAAAACACCGGCATGGTGAACCGCCCGTTGCTCGCGCGGATGAAGCCCGCGGCGTATCTCATCAACACCGCGCGCGGCCCGCTCATAAACGAGAGCGACCTCGCGGAAGCCTTGCGGCGCGGCCAGATTGCCGGCGCGGCGCTGGACGTGGTTTCCACGGAGCCGATGCCGGCGGACAGTCCGTTGCTGCGCGCACCCAATCTCACCATCACGCCGCACATCGCCTGGGCCACGCTCGCCGCGCGGCGGCGTTTGATGAAAGCCACCGCCGAAAATGTCGCCGCATTTTTGGCGGGCCGGCCGGTCAACGTGGTGAATTAAAAATCCATGCCGCTCAAAGCCAGTCTGAAAAAAGTGGCGTCGGCCATCTTGGCTGACGTAGAGCCGAGGCTTCCAGCCCGGCGGACCGGCGTTGCCACGCGGAAACCACAGGTTGAATCAGAACGTTTCGCCCGGCGCGCGGTTTTTCCGGGCGGCAAGATGCCGCCCTCTACGGCAGGCAAGGATGCCTTCCGCCACATTTTCAGTCAGGCTCTCAAGGTTCTCGTCATCCCCGACAAATTCAAGGGCACGCTCACCGCCCAGGCCGCCGCACGCGCCATCGCGAAGGGTTGGAAAAAAATCCGGCCGCAGGACACGCTTGATTTGCTGCCGATGACCGATGGCGGAGATGGCTTTGGTGAAGTGATGGGCGAATTATTGCGCGCAAAAAATCGCCGCCTGAAAACTACCGACGCGGCGCATCGGTCTTGTATCGCCTGCTGGTGGTGGGAACCTGAAACCAAAACAGCTATCATCGAGTCGGCGAAAATCATCGGTCTGGCCATGCTGCCGCGCGGACGATTCCATCCGTTCCGACTGGACACGTCCGGTCTGGCGGCTGCGCTCCGTGCCGCGGAAGCTGCGGGCGCGAAACATTGTGTGATCGGCATCGGCGGCAGTGCGACCAACGACGGGGGCTTCGGCCTTGCCCGCGCGCTCGGCTGGAAATTTCTCGACCGGAAATCAAATCCGATTGAACGCTGGACGGAACTTCACCGGCTTCACAGAATTCAAGCTCCGGCCTCACGCGTTCACGTCAACGATTTGTCCGTGGCGGTGGACGTGCAGAATCCGCTGTTGGGATCACGCGGCGCCACGCGAGTTTATGGCCCGCAAAAAGGTTTGCGCCCAGAAGATTTTGCACCGGCGGAGAAATGTCTGCGCCGGCTGGCCGCCGTGGTCAAAAAAGATTTTGGCCGCGATCTCGCGCGCATGCCCGGCGCGGGAGCGGCCGGCGGATTGGGCTTTGGACTGCTGGCGTTTGCGGGCGCAAAGCTGGTGCCAGGCTTCAATCTTTTCGTGCGGCACGCGAAGTTGGAACGTCGTCTGAACTCGGCGGACCTGGTCATCGTCGGCGAGGGCGCGATTGACCCATCCACGTTCATGGGCAAAGGCGTCGGCGAAATCATCGCCCGCTGCCGTCAGCCAAAAATTCCCTGCATCGCACTTGCGGGAGTGATCAATGCCCCGAGCCGTCAACGCAGACAGTTTGCCAGCAGCCACGCTTTGGTTGAGCTGACATCACAGAAGGAAGCCATGAAGAATCCGGCGTATCATTTGGAGCGACTGGCCTCACAAACAGCGGAGGAATGGCGCATCCCGACACTTGAATAAGGCAATCTAGTTTTGAACGGGCATCAGCCGATGAACGCCGCGTGGACGGCCTTCGTCGCCGCTTCGCCCTTGGCCAGGTCAATCGTCACGGAGATTTTGATTTCGCTCGTGGAGATCATGCCGATGTTCACGCCCTCCTTCGCGAGCACGTCGAACATTTTTCCGGCGACTCCCGTGTGTGATTTCATGCCGACGCCGACGATGGAGAGCTTGCCGATTTGTTCGTCGGTCAGCACTTCGCGGAAGCCGAGTTCGCTTTTCAAACCGTCAATGACCTTCTGCGCCTTGAGCAGATCCGCCTTGTCGGTGGTGAACGAAAGATCGGTCGCGGGCACGCCGCTGCCGTGGCTGATGTTTTGGACGATCATGTCCACGTTCACCGTCGCGTCGCCGAGCGCCTGGAACACGCGCGCGGCCATGCCGGGTTTGTCGGGCACGCCGACGAGCGTGACCTTGGCCTGATTTTTGTCGAGTGCGACGCCGCGCACGACGACGCCTTCCATGCTTTTGGTTTCTTCTTTCACAATGGTTCCGGGGTTTTCGTTTAGGCTGCTGCGGACTTCAAACACGACGCCAAATTTTTTGGCAAATTCAACCGAGCGGCTCTGCATCACCTTCGCACCGAGGCTGGCGAGCTCCAACATTTCATCGTAGGAAATTTCCGAAAGCTTGGTCGCGTTCGGCACGAGGCGCGGGTCGGCGGTATAGACGCCGTCCACGTCCGTGTAAATCTGGCCGAGGTCGGCCTTGAGCGCGGCGGCCAGCGCGATGGCCGTCAAATCCGAACCGCCACGGCCGAGCGTGGTGATCTGGCCGGCGGCGGTCTCGCCTTGAAAGCCGGCGACGATGACGACATTGCCGGCGTTCAGTTTTTCGTGGACCTGCTGGGGCGTGATGTTGTGGATCTTTGCTTTCGTGTGGACGCCGTCGGTGACGATGCCCGCCTGCGCGCCGGTCATGGAGACGGCGGGGATGTCCAAGGCGTGCAGCGCGATGGCCGTGAGGGCGATGGTCTGCTGTTCGCCGGTGGCGAGCAGCATGTCCATCTCGCGCTCGCTGGGGAGCGGCATGATTTCCTTGGCGAGCTTGATCAAATTGTCCGTGACGCCGCTCATCGCGGAGACGACGACGACGACCTTGTCGCCCGCCGCGTGATATTTCGCCACGCGCGCCGCGACATTTTTGATGCGGTCGGGGTTGCCCACCGAGGTGCCGCCAAATTTTTGAACGATCAGTGCCATGTTTTAATTTTCAGGAACGGGAGAATAGTCAGATGCCCGGCGTTTGAAAAGTGCGGAGTTGGAATGTGCGGAGTTGTGATGCCCGCGCCAGGGGCGCATCTGGACACTGCCCCGCCCCCGCCAGCATTGCGGAGCGCCGTTCTCCGATCCGGCGCGTTTCCGGGCAAAATTCAAGGCCTGCCGGGTCGGAGACCGGCGCTCCGGGGGCAGTTTCAAGCTGCGCCCCGCGCCAGTTCGCCCTAGCCGCTCCACGGATTGGCGGTGACTTCCACGAAGGGGTGGATGTTGCCGGCGCGGAAGGCGATGCGCTCGATGCCGCCGCCGGGTTCGATGGGCGTGGCGTAATCGTCGGTGATGCCGACCTTGGGCGGTTCGAGTTTGCAGTCGAGGCCGGCGTCGCAGAGGTTGGACTTGAAATTGCCGGTCATGATGTTGAGCAGTTCGCCGATGGCATCGCGGATCTCCTCGGCATCGTGCATCGCCTCGGGTTTGCATCCCAGGATCGCGGCGGCGACGGTGCGGGCGGACGGCAGCGTCATGCGGAGATAGACGCGCCCGGTGATCTTGCCGGCAAAGCCGATGGTGCCGCGCATGTGTTCGCCGTTCACGCCGACGAGCTGGTGGGCGGGAAATTTTTCCAGCTTGAGCGCGAGCATCGTCTGAAAGGTTTTCTGGAGCGCGAGGGCGAGCGGCGTGCCCATCGCCAGGATGAGCGCGGCGCCGACGCCGTTGAGGATGAGCGCGTCGGCGACAGTCTCCACGGTGTATTCGGCCTCGCAGGTGGCGTGCAGGTTGGCCACGCGCAGCAGGCGGGCGCGCAGCTCCGGGTCGCCCTCGATGATCGCGGCGATCTCCGCCACGTCGGCGTTCCGCTGGGCGACCAGCCGCGTGAGCCGCCGGACGCTGTC
>JAYVCM010000148.1:0-35327 GCA_043749955.1 Limisphaerales bacterium
TGAGTTTCATTCCCGGCGGACAGCCCCCGCTGCGGCCGCAACACACAGGCAAGATGCCTGTGCCACTACCGCCGCACCGACAAGGATACCGATTATCACTTGGAAATGCTATCACACCTCGCAGATTGCAAATCCGCGATACAGCCGACTGCAAGCTGGGGCCACGGTTTCAGTTCTGGCGCAAACGGAAGTAGCGCTCCAGATCGGCGGGACCAATGGGAATCGTCACGCCCCGGAAACTGCCGTTGGTAACCACCGCGTTGGTGACGTCCGTCCAGACGATGACGGGATTGAGGTTGGTGGTGTTTTCCAAATGGAAGACATCGGGCGTCGTCGTGAGCCAGTTCACCGAGAGCTGCGAACCGTTCAAGCCGACCAACAGCAACGGCGGCAGAAGCGGGGTGACGGTCACAATCACGGAGCTGGTGTTGTCCGCGGGCGCGGTGTCGGTTTCGTTCGCCGTGGCGGTGGCTGAGTTGGTGCGGCTGCCGGCGGTGGTGGGGGTGACGATGAGGCTGACGCGCGCGCCGGCATTGACGTTGAGGCTGCCGATGGTGGCGGTGACGGTGCCGCCGGAATTCGTGACGCTGCCCTGCGTGGTGCTGGCGGAGACGAACGTCAGGCCCGCCGGCAACGTGTCCGTGAAGCTGACGCCCGTGGCCGTGACCGTGCCGTGGTTGGTGACGGCGAGCGTGTAGGTGAAATTATTGAACGCACTGGTGACGTTGGTTGAAGCGGTCTTGGTCAGCGTGAGATTGACGCCCGTCACCACCACGCCGGAGTTCCACGCGAAAACGTCGAGCGTATGATTGGCGTCGTCGGCCACGAGGTCGGACGCGTTGCTCAAGAAGGAAATCACCGCGCCGCTGTCACTGACCAGCGCGCTGTAGGACGAGGAATCGCCCGCGCCGGTGGCGAAGCGGTTCTCGCTGATGAGCAGCGTGATTCCCGTCTGGCGGTCGTGGCGAAAAACATTCGGCGCGTATTGGAAGAAAATTCCCGGCACGAGATCCGAGGCGGCACCGTTGAAGACAACGTAACGGCCATCAGCGCTGATCTTCGGCTCGTAGGAGGCGTCATTGCCCGTGCCGGTGCCGTGGCAGTTGAGGCTGACGAGCGTGGTGGTGTCCGCCACGAGATCGCGCACGAAGACGTCGGCGAACATGCCGTTCACATCCGTGGTGGCGACGAGGTTGGTGGAATCGCTTTGGAACGCGACGTAACGTCCGTCCGCGCTGACCGATGGGCCGTAGGATGCACCGCTGCCGGCCACCCCGCCGGGCGCCGCGCTGACCAGTTTCATGGTGCGCGTGGCGAGGTTGAAGGCGAACACGTCACCCATGCCGTTCGTGGCACCCGCGACGAGGTTGGTGGCGTAGCTGAAGAAAATCACCGTGCTGCCGTCGCCGCTGACGATGGCCTGGAAGGAATCTTCGTTGCCGCCGTTGCTGCCCGCGAGGTTCGGGCTGCAAAGAATGTTCGAGCCGGTCTGCCGGTCGCGGGCATAGACATCGAAGTGATTGTTGCTGTCGGCGGGGCCGAGGTTGCTTGAAAAAGTTTCATACACAACGTAACGGCCGTCGGGGCTGATGCGTGGATTGTAACTGTCGCTGTCGGCGCTGGCGGTGCCGGCGGCGTTGAGCGAGATAAGCTGCGTCAGACCATTGGTGCGGGTGCGGATGAAGATGTCGGAGTAGGAACCGTTCACGTCGTTGGAGACGAGATTGCTCGCGCGGCTTTCAAAGACGATGAAGCGTCCGTCGGGCGTGATCCGGCCATTGACCGAGGCTTCGTTGCCTGCCCCCCGTGCCGCCCTGATTGAGGCTGACCAACGCGTTCGTGCCGGCGACCGTGTCGCGGAGATAAACGTCGGTGAAACCATTCGCATCATTGGCGACAATGTTCTGCGCGCCGCTCTGGTAAACAACGTAGCGCCCATCCTCGCTCAACGAAGGATTCTCGGAGTAGCCCATCGCGCTGCCGGTGCCGGCGGCATTGACGCTCACCAGCGTGGTGGTGCTGGCCGCGAGATCGCCCAGGAAAATGTCCTGGTCAAAGTTGGTGTCGCCGGCCACGAGGTTGGCGGCGTAGCTGGCAAAAGCCACCTTGGTTCCCGCGCCGTTCATCACGTTCTGCGACGAATAGGAACTGCCCGTGACGCCCAGCGCGAAGCTCAAGAGCGTGGCGTTCGTGTCACCGGGCGCACGCGCGAACGCGTCGAGGCTGCCACCGTTGGCGTCCAGCGGCGCCAGGTCCGTCGCGTAGGACGAGAAGACCGCGACGCCGTTGGAGCTGACGGCGGAATCGTTGATGCCGTCATTCGCGCCGTTCGTGTCGCCGAGCCGGGTGGTGAGGAGCGTGGTGGTGGCGCTGACGAGATCACGCTGATAAAGCTCGTAGGTGAACGCCGGGCTGCTGGCGGCGACGAGGTCCGTGGCGCGGCTGATGAACGTCACATAACGCCCGTCGGGACTGATGGCCGAACCGACGGAGTAATTGTCGCCGGGGCCGGTGTTCGTGCGGTTGACGCTCACGGTATAAGTCGTGTTGCTCAATACATCGCGCACGAACACGTCGCTGGTGAAGTTATTGTCGTTAGTCGTGACGTTACTGGCATAGGTGTCAAACAACACATAACGTCCGTCCCGGCTCGCACCATACAGGTAAGTATAGCCGTTCGCCGCCACGCCGGAATTATTCTTGCTCACGATGACCGTCGTGCCGGCGGTCATGTCGCGCTGGAACGTCTGCCGCGTGAACGACGGCGTGCCGGCCGCGAGGTCGGTCGAGGAGCTTTGGAACGTCACATAACGCCCGTCCGCGCTGACGGCGTAGGGATATTCGCAGGTGCCGTTGCCCGCCGTGCCGCCGGTGTTGGCGCTGACCAGCGCGTTGGTGCCGTTCACCACGTCGCGCCGGTAGATGTCGTAGCGCGTGTTGCTGTCGGACGGCGAAAGATTGCTCGCATAACTGCCGAAAACGACGTAGCGGCCGTCCGCGCTGATGACCGGCCGGTCGGAATAACTGTTGCCGCTCGCCGTGCCGGCGGAGTTGATGCTGACCAGTTGGTTCGTGCCCGTGGTCAGGTCGCGGAAGAAGACATCACTGCTGGTATTGGTGTCCGCCACGCCCGCGACGAGATTGTTGGCCAGCGAATGGTAGGCGACCTTCGCGCCGTTGGTGGAGAGGCTGAAGGTGTAGGAATAATTATTGCCGCCCGCGCCGTTGGTGCTGACGCTGACGAGCTGGTTGACGCCGGACGCGAGCGTGCGCACATAAATCTGCTGGAGCGTCGCGACGTTGGTCGTCAAATCCGAGCCATCGCCGAGGAAGCCGACGCGCGAACCGTCGGCGCTGATCTGCGCCTGATACGAACCGCCGGAGGACGCCGCGCCCTGGGCGTTCAGGCTGACCAGCGTGTTGGAATGCGTGACGCGGTCATGGATGAAAACGTCCGCAGAATTGTTTTGATCCATCGTGGGAACGAGGTTGTTGGCGTAGCTGTGAAACGCCACATAGCGTGCGTCATCGCTGATGGAAAGGCCATACGAACCCTGGTTGCCCGTGGTGAGGAGATTGGTTTGCGCCAGCGAGACGGCTTTGATCGTGCCGACGGACGAGATTTCGTTGTCAAAAATTTCCAGTGTGGCGTTGGTCGGCGCCAGCAGGATCACGCCGCCCGTGGGGCTGTAGAGGCGCAGGCGCAACGTCTCGTTGCACTCCGCTGCCATGTCGTCGGTGATGAAGACACGAAAACTCTTGAGCGTTTCGCCGTTGGTGAACACCAGCACGCCGTTGGTCGCCGTGTAATCGCTCCCTGCCGTGGCGGTGAGGTTGGACGTGGCGAAGGTCGCGCCCACCGTGCCGACCGCGCCGCCGAGCCGTTGAACACCGATGAGCGCGGAGCCGCCGCCCTCGTTCACAAAATAATTCTCCATGGTGAATTCCAAAATGCCCGGCCCGGCCTGCACGACGGTTTCCTCGAAATCCGAATCATTCACGGTGTCGGGATCATATTCGAGGCGCGAAAGATTTCCGTTGCTGAAGTTCGTGCCCACGGCCGTCGGGATGGCCGTCACGGTCAGCGTCGCGATGGCGTGCGCATTGATCGTGTTGAAGGTGGCCTGGATAAAATTTCCATATTGGGCAAAAGTTCCCTGCGAGATGCTCGCGCCGTTGAAAACCTGGCTGCCGTCGAGATAGAAGTTCGCCACCGAGCCGCTGGCCGCATCCGGGCCGAGGTTCGTGACCGTGAGCGTGTAGGTGAGCGGATGTCCGGCCACGACCGGATCGGGCGAATCCGCAAGGCTCATCCCCAAGTCCGCGATGCCGATGGACGTGGTTTCCACCGCCGAGTTGTTGGAAGTGTCATTCTCCACCTGCGCCGCCACCGCCACCACGGAGTTGCTTTCCAGCGCGGTGACGTTGCCATGCACCGTAATCACCAGGCTCGCGCCCACGCCATCCGCCAGCGCGCCGACGTTCCAAGTCACGACGCCCGCGCTCTGTGGAGCCGACCCCTGCGAAGCCGCCGCGCTGACGAACGTGAGGCCGGACGACAACCGGTTCGTCACGAAAACTGCGGTGGCGTTCGTCGGCCCGTAGTTCGTCGCTGTAATGGTGTAAGTGAAGTTGGTGAAATGCGGCACCGGATCGGCGGATTCGGCGAGCGTCACGGCGAGGTCCAGAGTGTTCGCGGAGACAACTTTCCGCGCGAAAGAAAATTCGCTCGTGTTGCCGTCGGGGGCGGTGGCGGTGGCCGTGAGGTAATGTCCCAGCGGCAGCGCGGCAGGGTTCGTGAACGTGAAGCTGACGTTGCCGCCGCCGTCCGTCGTCACATCGGTGAAGCCAAGATACGTCTGCCCTTCTCCGTAGCCGCTCGGATCATTGGTCGGGTTGTCGAACAGCTCGACGCGATAAGTGAGATTGTTCGCGCTGTTCAACGACGCGGTGATGATCGTCTGCGCCGCGTTCGTGACCGCGCGGGAGAGAACCGGATAATTCTGAAAATTATTCGCGCCGGTGTCGCCGTCGCCCGCATCGTTGTAAGTCACATAATCGCCGCCCAGATCAATGCCGAGATTTGTGTTCGCGTAAATGGAATTGCCGAGAACCAGATTGCCGGGGTGATAGCCGACCTCCACGCCGTTGTTGCCGTTATAGGCGATGACGTTTCCCGCGCCGGCGTTCGTGCCGCCGACCGTGTTGAAGTTTGCGTTGAGGTAAACACCATCGTAGCCGTTGCCCAGCGGCAATGCGCCCGTGAGCGTGACGCCGATGAGATTGCCCTGGATGACGTTTCCGTCCGGCAACGGCGGCGGCGTGCCGGCATAATTGAAAATGGATTCACCACCGCCAGAGCCGCCCAAGTTGACGCCGTGGACCAGATTGCCGCTGATGAGATTGCTCTGCCCCGCCGCCGCGCCGCCGACGAGGTTGAACAAGCCGTATTGGATGTTCACGCCGTGTTCGCCGTTCGGAATGGCGTAGGTGCCGTCAACATTCACACCGATGAAGTTTCCGAAAATGGAATTGGACGAACTGGAATCCAGCCGGATGCCGTCCCCGGCGTAGAGCGTGGGTTCCTCGCCGTTGCCGGAAATCAAATTGCGCGCGCCGGCGTTCGTGCCGCCGATGACGTTCAAGCCCGCCTGGTAATAACAGAAGATGCCCATGTTCGTGTTGCCCACGTCGAACGATCCCGTGGCGTCCGCGCCGATGATGTTGCCAGCAATCAGATTGTCCGTCGTCTCCGACAGCCAGATGCCGTAGAGGTTGGCGGAGATCAGATTGTGGGCCGCCGCCGCTTCGCCGCCGATGACGTTCGTGCCCGTCGTCTGCACGCCGAAATTGACGCCCGCGATCCGCACGCCCGCCGCGCCGTTGCCGCGCCGCGTGAACCCGTCCGGCGCCACACCGAGGTAGCAGCCCTCCACACGGCTGCCGACGCCGTTGGTGATCTGGATGCCGTCGTTCTTAAAACGGTTGACGGCCAGCGCGCGGATGACGCAGTTGCCGGCGGCAATTTTGAAACCATTCGCGTTCGCGCCCGCGTTCGCCCCGGAGAGTTCCACGACGGGCGCGTTGGAATAGCCCGGCTGCGTCGAGCCGTCAATCGTCACGGACTCCGTGAGACTCGGCAACGCGCTGACCGGACTGATGGTGAACGCGAGATTAGTGATGTTGAACGCGATGGTGTCCGCGCCCGCATTGCCGTTCGCGTCAGTGATGGCCTGCCGCAGCGAACCGGCACCGGTGTCGTTGGTGTTACTGACGGTGTAGGTGGCGGCACGCGCCAGCCAGGGAAGGAGCAGCAAAATTAGAATGGGAAAAACATGGTGCGTTTTCATAGTCGTTGGCGAAAGCAGGCGTTTTGAACTTTTCCTTAAGCGTTGGTAAAGGGTTTCTAGCACGGTTGAGCGCGGCATTCCAGTATTTTTTGCGCCCGAAAAATTTGTCGGGTGCAGCTAGACACTGTCCCCGTTTGCGAACCTGCCGGAGCGCGGCTGTGTCGTCCTCGACCAGCCGCAGCCGCATGGCCATGAACGGCGTCTGAAACCGCCTGCTGCGGCTGGTCGAGGACGACTCCGCCGCACTCCGCTTCGGTTGCGTTGCGAGACGGAGTCAAGCTGCGCCCTTTCAGTTCGCCGGTGCTTTCGCCGCCGCGCGGATCGCGTCGGCGAGTTCCAGCGGCGTCCAAGCGTTGCCGTCGAACTGGTGCGAGATTTTTCCGTTCACGTCCAGCACCACTGTCCGCAGGTTGTGCGAGATGGAACCGGCCTCGCGCCAGAATTGCAGATCCACCTTCGGCGCCAGCCCCGCCAGCGTGTTGGTGGACGCGACGGTGAACAACCAGCGGTTCGGGTCGCCGCCGCGATAAAAATTTCCAAACCCCGCCAGCATTTGCGGCGTGTCGAAACTTGGGTCGAAAGAAATGGAAAGCAGTTCCCAGTTCGCCGGCGCGTTCGTGTCCGCCAGCAGAAGTTTCCGCGCCTCAGAAAAGTTTTTGTTCATGCGCGGGCAAAATTCCGGCAGCGGACAACTCGTGAAGAAGAACGTGAACGCCACCGCGCGCCCGCGAAAATCTGCGAAGCGGATTTTGCTCCCGTCCTCGGTGGTGAGTTCGCTGTCGGGCAGCACGTCGCCCACCTTGAGTTCTTCCGTGGCGGCGTGAAACACAAACACATTGTTCGTCACCACGCCAATGTGATGCGAGACAAAGCGGATGCCTTCAATCCAACTGTCGTTGTCAGTCACGGCGAGGTGGAAGGTGATTTCGTCGTCGGGTGAAATACCATTCAGTTCGTTCGTTGCCTTCACGATGAAAGCCATCGTCATCGCGCCCATGAAGCCGGGGATGGCCTCGTGCTGGATGGTGGCCTCATGCCGGTCCGGCGCGATGCCCCGGACAATGCCGCGCGCGGCGTAAGTTTTCACCGCCGGATTTTCCGCAACGGGTGCGGGCTTTTCCGGCTTGCAGCCGACGGCCACCAGTGAGGCCAGGGTCAGGAAATAAAACAGTCGTTTCATAAATTTATTTTCGCAGGCGGGCGATTTCCGCAATCACGGCGGCGGTCGTTTCCGGTCGCATGCCGTCGAAGTAAGACCTCACGTTGCCGCGCGCGTCCACAACTGCGATGCGCTCGGTGTGCGAAAAATTTCCCGGCATGTAGGTGAACGGGTCGTCCAAGTCCTGCGCCAGAAAACTCGTGGCGATCAGGCCGTGGAGCACCGTCTTGTCGCCGGTGAGCATCAGCCAGCGGTTCGTGTCCGCGCCGAAACGTTCGCCGAACTTCATCAGCGCCGCCGGCGTGTCCGTGCGCGGATCCACCGTCAGCGAAACAAACCGCACGTCCGGCTGGCCGGTGGTGCGCTGCTGGATTTCCGCCATGCGCCGGTTGACTTCGGGACACGTCAGCGAACAGCTCGTGAGCAGAAAATCCACGACGAGAATTTTCCCGGCGAGTTCCGCACGCGTGACCGTTCGCCCCGTGCGGTCAGTCAGGGAAAATTCCACCAACTCGCGCGGGCGGTCCGGCGGGATGCTGGAAACTTTTTCCCGGTGATTCAGCGCGAAGATTAAAAAAATTCCGCCGGCCAAAAAAAACAGCGCCACGACGAGGGCGATCCCTAAAAACAATCGTTCTGGGTTTGACGTTTTGGAGCCGGCGGTTTCGTTCATTTCAATGGTTTATGTTCGCAGATTAAAACTTCAATGTCACCGCCGCAGGAAGGCGACGATCTGCGCCGAAGCGCAAGCGCGGATTATATTCGTAGCAGCCGACGTGAAGAGGCTCATTATTTTCGATTTACGATATACGATTTAAGCGGCGCGCTGAATTGTGAGGTGACGCGTAAATCGTGAATCACATATCGTAAATTTAGTCAGAGCCTCCTCACGTCGGCTGCTACAAGTCATTTTTCCGCAATCCAGACCAGCGTGCCGCCCGGCAGCAGATCGTAGAGCGAAATCAAATCCGCGTCGGCGAGATGGATGCAGCCGTGCGAGGCGGGCCGGCCGAGCGATTCCTGGTCGCCGGTGCCGTGGATGTAAATTTCACGGTCGTGCGTGTCCACGTTGACGACGCCGTTGGAACCGCGATTGAAACCCGGTTCCAGCCCGTCGAGCCACAGGATGCGCGTGGTGATGCCGCCCGCCGCCACGCCGAGCGCGGCCACGCTGCCAACGACCTGGCGTTCCTTGAAAATTGTCCCCGCCGGCCAACCGTCGCCGATTTTTTCCGCGATGCGATGCAGCCCGCGCGGCGTGCAAAACGAATCCAACTGCTCCCCGATGCCGAAGCGCGACGTGGAGCAGGAAAAAGTTTTTACAAATTTTTCCCGGTTGAACAGCGAAGCGGTCTGGCCGGAGATGTTCACCGCCAAAATAAAATCCGTGGGCGTGATGCGCAGCCGGCCGCAGGTGGCCAGGCAGGTTTCGGGGAATCGGTTTTGGGAATCCTTCAGGCTCGCGCAGCCGGAAGTCAGGAGCACCGCCAGGCTCATCACGGAAATGTGGACGCGCCAGTTCATCGGCTTACGCCTTGACGAGTTTTTTCACCAGCACCTTGGAGTTGCGTCCGCTCTGGTCATATTTCTCGCGGCGCACGGGCGGCAGATCGTCGGGCGTGCCTTCGGCGAAACCGCCCTTCGATTGAAAATAAGTAAACGCCTGCGTCGAAAGCGTGAGCAGTTCACCCAGGTTCAGTTCCTTCGCCTTGCTCTCGACGAACTGGATGAGCTTGCGCCCAATGCCCTGGTTCTCATGCGACGAACTCACATACAGACACGCGAGCTCGCCTTTTTTCTGCTCGGGATAAACGTGCAGCGCCACGCACGCGACGGGATTTTTATCAATCTCAAAAATAAAAAAATCGCCGAGCGTTTTTTCAATCATCGCCCGCGTGCGCTTCACCAGCTCATCCGATTCCACCGCCGCCTTGGTCAGCAACTGGATCGCCCGGATGTCTTTTTTCTTCGCGGGCCGGATCTGCTGATACTCGTTCGCGTAAATCAAGGTGCCGATGCCTTCGTTGGAAAAAACTTCCGCGAGCAGGCCCTCGTCCACCCGGCCGTTGATGACGTGAACGCGTGGCACGCCGGCCTTGCAGGCCAGCGCCGCGTGCTGCGCCTTGGACAAAATCTCCGGCGCGAAACCGGCGCTGTTCGTCTGCAAATTTTTTTCCAGTTCCGCCACGAGCAGTTGCCGGATGAGCTGGCCGTTGTGGATCAAGCCGTCGGATGACGTGATGAAAATCAATTTGATCGCCTTCAACGCCTCGGCCACGGCGAGCGCGACGCCGTCGGAATTCACCCGATACGTCTTGCCGTCGCCGTCGAAACCAAGCGGTGGGATGACGGGCACGACGCCCTGCGCGAGCAGCGTCTGGAGCAGTTCCGTGTCCACGCGCTCCACCTTGCCGGTGAACTGATGATCCACGCCGCCGATGATGCCCATCGGATGCGCGATGATGACATTCGTGCTGGCGGCGCGGAGGTCGTTGGCGGAAAGGCCTTCGAGAATTTCGTGCGTGAGCCGGTTCGCAGCGGTGAGCGCGAGCTTGAGCGTGGCCGCGTCCGTGATGCCCGCGCCGTCAATGTCCGACGGCTTCACCTTCTGCTCCTCGGCGAGCAGTTTAATTTGCGCCGACGCGCCGTGGACGAGCACCACGCGGATGTTCAACGACCGCAGCACCGCCACGTCGAGCAGCAGCGTGGCGAAGTTTTCGTCCGTGACGATCGCACCGTCAATCGCGAGGATGAACGTCTTCTCGCGGAACTGTGGAATGTATTGCAGGATGCCCCGCAGGTCGGTCAGTTTCATTTCAGCGGAGAATAAGTAATCGGTTTTGCGCGGGATTCAAATCAATTTATTTCAACACCGAAGAATAAAAATCCTCACGCGAAGTTGATGTTATGGCGGATGCCAGCTTCTCCTGCCTTGTCGAGCAGGCGGATCAATGCCGTCCGCTCCGCCACCCGCGTCCGTCTGCGGATCAAAATGATCAGGCCGCAATGCGGTTGGGATTTTGTCAGCGTAAGAAAATCATCACGATTACAGATGATCAGGATCCATTCGTTTTGATGCACATGGGCGAGCACCTCGGCGTCTTCCGCTTCCGTTGGCAGCACATCGCGCAAATGCACAACTTGATGACCGAGCGATCGGAGGGAATAAGCGACGTCGTCCGGCGTGTCCTGATCAAGCAGAAAGATCATTCTCATCGGGCGAAGACATTTGTCTGGCAACCAGCAAATCAATTTCCCCGCGATGATCCTCGTAATAGGCGAGGCACTCATAGACCTGCGCCTTCGTCAAATCGGGAAAGCAAGTGACCGTGACGGTGTCCACCGTCTCGCCGTTTTGGAGCAGCCCGATGACGTCATGCACGCCGATGCGCGTGCCTTCAACAATGGCATGGCCGCCGCGCACTCCCGGCTTGCGGGTGATATACCGGTAATTGTCTGCAACGATTGCCATGGGAAAAGTTATAGCACGCTCTTCAAAACATTCAAGCACCGCTCATTTTCCTTTGGCGTGCCGGAGCGACAGGGCCGGCAAGCGTAGGACAGGCGTCGCGCCTGTCTCCATCTAAAATATCAACCCACTGTCCGACAGTGAACGTGGGGTTGAAAAAACTGAAAAAATTGTCGGGGCGGAATGAAGTTAGAGACAGGCGCGACGCCCATCCTACTGCATCGTTCCGGCTTAAACATTTTTAAGGTGCCAATTTGGCATCTTAAAGAACTGCCTTCAAAGCATCCAGACATCGCTCATTTTCCTTGGGCGTGCCGATGGAGATGCGGATCCATTCCGGCAATTGATAACCGCCCATCGGACGCGTGATGACACCCTGCTTTTGCATCGCATCAAAAACTTTCTGGCCTTCGCCGACGCGCACCAGAATGAAATTGGCGTAGGACGGGACGAATTCGAGTTTCAATTCACGAAACGCCTTCATGCAAAACTCCAGGCCGTTGAAATTGTTCTGGCGCGTCTTGCGGACGTGGTCGTCGTCGTCCAAGGCGGCGAGCGCGGCGGTTTGCGCGAGCAGGTTGGCGTTGAACGGCTGGCGGATTTTTTCCAGCGCGGTGGCGAGTTCGGGTGCGGCGATGCCGTAACCGATGCGTAATCCGGCCAGTCCGTAAATCTTCGAGAACGTCCGCATCAGGATCAGATTTTTCCGCACGCCAAGCCGGATGAGCGGAACCAGGTCCACCGCGTCGTCGAGAAACTCGATGTAAGCCTCATCCATCACCAGCAGCACGTCGTCCGGAATGTCATTGACGAACTGGATGACTTCCTCGCGCGGCGCGAGCGTGCCGGTCGGGTTGTTCGGATTCGCCACGAAAACAATCCGCGTCTTCGGCGTGATGGCCCGAAGCATTGCCGGCAAATCGTGGCCATATTTTTTTGCTGGCACCGTGATGACGTCCGCGCCCGTCATCTTGGCGACGATGGGATAGATGGCGAAACAGAACTGCGACACGATGATGTTGGTGTCCGGCCCCAGCAGGGCGTGCGCGACGAACTCGATGATTTCATTCGAGCCGTTGCCGAGGACGAGGTTCGCCGTCTCCACGCCGAGTTTGGCCGCAAGTTTTTGCTTCAGGTAAAACGCGTTGCCGTCGGGGTAAAGATTCACATGCGGAACCGCCTTCAGCATCGCGGCGATGGCGAGCGGCGACGGGCCAAACGGATTTTCATTCGACGCCACCTTGATGATGCTGGCGGCGGGCAGGCCGAGTTCGCGCGCGACTTCTTCAATCGGGCGGCCCGGCTGATACACCGGCAAAGTTTTGAGAAATGGATTAAGGTGCATGAAATTTTAACCGGTAGATTTGCGGGCTTTTAATTTTGCCAGAAAGGCCCGGCCTTCCTTGGTCAGTTCGGGAAACACTTCCAATCCCTCGGCCACGGCGAGGGCTTTTAGATTTTCGTCGAAGGAAAGAATCCGCGTCGCTCCGGCCAAAATCGCCGAGGCGAGCAACGCGACGTCAAATGTGCCAACGGTGGCATGGGGCGAGTATTTTTCAAACAGGCGGAAACTTTCGCGGCGCAACAAATCCCAGTTCATCGGGTCGAGGTAAAAGCGCCCGGAAAAACCTTCCTGCAATTCCTGCCACTCCTCGGGATCGGCGGAGCGGGTGATCCGGGAAAACACGTTGCGCGTTTCGAGCAGAACGATGTGGGAGATGCCGACCATCCCCGGATGGCGGCGGTGAAAACGTTCCACAATGACGCGGCGCTCCTTTTCCTCCTCGACGTGGACAAACATCGCCTCGAGCCAGTTGGTGTCGGCAAAATTCATCGGTTCAACCGGCGGAGTTCATCGGCGGCGGAGCGCTTGACCCGGCGGCGCGGCCTGGCAAAAAATTCATCCCAGCCGTGCGACTGCTCGCCGACGGCATTCTCAATCAGGCTGTTGATCCAGCGGTTCAGGTTGCCGCCGGCGCGCTTCTGCAACTGCGCCTTGGGAATCGTGGGCCGGATGGTGATGGTTTCTTGCATACAGGGTATGTAACACAATGTCAGCCGCTGTCAAAACTGTTTCAGAGCGACTCGATTATTTTTTTTACGTTGATGTGCTTCGCGACGATGTCGCGGATGAGCGAGATTTTTTCCGCGTCAGCGGGCCGCGTCTTGACGATAGTGTCGTGAACCTTGGACGCGACCAGATAGCTGTCCGCCTTGGCGAGCAGCACGGGAATCGGCATGGTTTTCAGCGCCTTCATCACGTTTTCGCTTGGACGCAAACCGCCGGTGAGGACGATGCCCGCCATGTTTTCCGGGTTGCCGGATGTCGTCGTCGCGCCGGCGGCGAGCAAAATATCTTCGCGGTCGCCGGGCGTGATGAGCAGCACGCCGCGCTTGAAATGCTGCATGGCGTTCTGCGCGCCCATCGCGCCGACCACGACGTCGTCCACGAGCGTGTTCAACGTCGGCGGCGTGTTCAGCAGTTCGGCGCGCAGCTCCTCGGCGATCAATCCCACCGTCGGCTGCGACAGGATGTGGTGATGCGGCAAAACGCCGAGCAGTTCGAGGCCCTTGCGTTTGAGTCCGCTGCGGACGAACCGGGTGATCTCCGGGATTTTCGATTCGTGAACCTTGTTGATGATGACGCCGATGATCTCGACGCCTTCTTTTTCAAACAGCGCCTGGTTCAGCGAGACTTCATCAATCGGTTTGCCGATGCCGCCCTGCGAAACAATGATGACCTTGCAGCCGAGAATTTTCGCCACCTGCGCGTTGGACAAATCGAACACCGAGCCGACGCCGGCGTGGCCGCTGCCTTCGCACAGGACAAAATCTTTTTCCCACGAAACACGGTCGAAGGAGTTCTGGATTTTTTTGACGAGCGCCTCGTTGTTCGCGCTGGTGAGGTATTTGCGCGTGAACGCCGGCTCCACGGCGATGGGGCTCATGTCCACCAGCGGGCAGTCGAGATGATACACCGAATCCATCAGCACGGAGTCCTCGTCAATCTTCTGCTCCTCGATCTCCACGAAGCGCTGGCCGACGGGCTTGATGTAGCCGATGCGCGGAAAATATTTTTGCAGCGCGGCGATGAGGCCGAGCGAGGCGGTGGTCTTGCCTTCGTTCTGGCGCGTGGCGGCGATGAAGACGCGCGGCGTGGTGGTGTTCATGAGTTAATGCGTGATGCGTGAAACGTGATTCACGCATCACGCATCATAAATCATTCCCCCGGCAGTTTCGCGTCCGCGCCCGGATACAGCTTTTGATAGTCGGTGGACTGCACCGCCACAATCGCCGCGAGGCCGAGGATGTCATGTGCGGTCGCCCCGCGCGAACAATCGGCGGCGGGCCGGTTGAGGCCGAGCAGAATCTGGCCGTAGGAATTCGCGCGACCGACCAGGCCGACGAGCTTGCTCGCGATGTTGCCGGAATTCAGGTCGGGAAAAATCAGCACGTTCGCGCGGCCCGCGACCTGGCTGTCGTGCAGTTTGCGCGAGGCGATTTCCGGCACGAGCGCGGCGTCCACCTGCAGCTCGCCATCGAAGTCCGCTTCAAGAGACAAATTTGCCGCCTTGCGCCGGGCCTGCGCCGTGGCCGCCTGCATCCGGCCGACGGACGGATGCGCCGCGCTGCTGCCCTTCGTGGAAAAGGAAAGCAACGCCACGCGCGGGCGGATGCCAAGGAGGTGCCGCGCCAGCCGCGCCGTGGACACCGCGATGTCGGCGAGCTGCTCCACGTTGGGTTCGGGAATCACGCCGCAGTCCGCCATGAACAGCACGCCCTTTTCGCCGATGCGCGTGTCCTCGACCTCCATGACCATGCAGCTTGAGGCCGTGTGGATGTCCGGCGCGACCTTGATGATCTGGAACAGCGGACGCAGCAAACTGCTCGTGATGTGCGACGCGCCGGACACCACGCCGTCCGCCTGGTGCATCGCCAGCATCATCGTGCCGAAATAATTCGGCTGCAGCATCGCCTCGCGCGCCTCCGTCGGGCGCAGGCCTTTTTCCCGGCGCAACGAATGGAACCGTTTGGAGAAATTTTCCAATTCCTCGCTGGTCGCCGGGTTGATGATGCGGATGCCTTCGAGCGAAATGTTCAACTCCTGGGCCAGCGCCGACACTTTGGCCTGGTCGCCGAGGAGGATGGGCGCGCCGAGACGCAGCGCATGGAACTGCCGCGCCGCCTGCAAAATGCGCGGTTCGTCGCCTTCAGGAAAGACGATCCGCTTGGGATGCCGCTGCAGTTTTTCGATGACATTGCCGATGAAACGCATGGGCGTAAGTTAGCGGTGAAAGGCGAAACTGCAAAATCAATTTGCCGGCGGAAAATGCTGGAGTCCAAGCTTCAGCTTGTTCCCGGACAGGCTAAAGCCTGAACTCCAGCAATGCGCGGATTGACTTGAGCTGTTTCGCTGACTAGCCTTTAGCCCGAATGCAGGAAATCATCGAGAAGCTTCTTATTTTGCAGGAACGCGACCGGAAAATTCTCCGCGTCACCCACGAACTCGCCCACATCGGCCCCGAACGCGAAGGGCTGATCGCCAAGGCCGCCGCCACGCAAGGCCAGCTTGAGGCGGCGAAATTGCGCGGGAAACAGATCGAATCCGAACGCAAACAACGCGACCTCGAGATCGAAAGCAAGAAAACGCAGATTGAGAAATACGCCAACCAGCAGTTGCTGACGCGCAAGAACGAGGAATACAAGGCGCTCGCCCACGAAATCGAAATGGCGAAGGAGGCGATTTTCAAGATCGAGGACCAGGAAATTATTTTGATGGAACAGGCCGAGGCCGCGCAGAAGGAAGTCGCCCGCGCGACGACCGAAGCCGCCGCCGCGAAGAAACTCGTGGACGACCAGATCGGCAAGCTGAATGAGCGCGAAGTGAATCTGAAAAAAGAACTCGCCGAAGTGCAAGGCACCCGCGCCCAGGCCGCGTCCGCCGTGGACGAACCCACGCGCAACCGCTACGAACGGATCCTCAAGAGCAAGGGCGAGAACGTGGTGGTGGGCGTGGAACACAGTTCCTGCGGCGGCTGCCACATGAAATTGCAGGCGCAGATCCTGGTAAGCTGCCAGTCGCAAAACGACCTCGTGACCTGCACGAACTGCGGCCGGATTCTGTATTTCACCCGCGACATGATTTTGACGGCGGCGGATTAAGCTCCGATGAAAACTGACAAAGACATTTTGAAAGCTGTCTTTGTTGGTTTGTTTTGCCTGGTATTTTTCATTGCATCTATTCTGGTAGCTTTTTCGGCGCATCACTACCAAGCTCTTAACCAGCCTATGCCAAATGGAAAAGGTGGATTTATGACTTTTCGAGATGGCTATCAAATCGCTTTTGTATGCTTCCTGATTTCCATCGTTTATCTCATAGCTACATACAGATCTTGGCATTCGAAATCCTGATTTTTTTAGGCCGGTTGCTTCGCCAGCATTTCCATGATGTCCGCCGGCGCGCGTTGGTTTTGCAGCAGCCAGCCCATCGTCTTCATGTGCGGGTCAACGTGGTTGAAAAACTTTTTGTAGGCGGCGCACAGATAATTCAACCCGTCCTCGCCATCGGGCGTCTGGATGAAACGGTGCTTGGGACATTCACCGTTGCAGGCGAAACGCACCTCGCACTCGCGGCAGAATTTCGGAAGCGAATCCAGCTTGTCGCTGCCGAACTTCAACTGCTCTGGCGAGTTCACCATGGCGCCGAGGCTGTGGTTCATCACGTTGCCGAGCTTGTGGCGCGGATAAACATAGTGGTCGCAGCTATACAGGTCGCCGTTGTGTTCGATGGCCAGCGCCGCGCCGCACTTCTCCGCAAAGACGCAGAGCGACGATCCCAGCCCCAGCCAGTTGCCGAGCGCCACGTCGAACAACTGCACAAAAGTTTTGCCGACATCGTGCCGCACCCATTCGTCAAAGATCGCGCAAAGAAAATTTCCGTATTGCGCCGCCTCCACGCTCCACGGTGTGACTGGCAACGGAGCGCGGGCCTCCGGCACGGCATGTTGGTGTGCATCCCCTAACGAGCCGTGCCGGAGGCCGGCGTTCCGTGGCAACGGTGGCGCGGCGAAATCGTAGCCGGCCGCTTTCATGTCCGCCGGGGCCGCGCGTTCGACGAGTGGGATGAACTGGATGAACTGGCTGCCGATGCTTTTGAGGAAACGATAAACCTCCAGCGGCGACTGCGAATTCGCGCGGTTGACCACGGTGAGCGTGTTGAACTCCACACCGTGCTTCTGGAGCAGTTCCAGTCCCCGCATCACCGCGCCAAACGTCGGCTGCTGGCGTTTGTCCACGCGGTATTGGTCGTGCAGTTCCGCCGGGCCATCAATCGAAAGGCCGACGAGAAATTTATTTTGCGCGAGAAACTCGCACCACTCGTCATCGAGCAACGTGCCGTTCGTCTGGATGGCGTTGAAAATGGTTTTGCCGTCCGCGAATTTTTCCTGAAGCGCAATCACCTTGCGGAAAAAATCCACGCCGAGCAGCGTCGGTTCCCCGCCCTGCCACGCGAAGTTGATTTCCGGCACGGGCTGGCTCCCGATGTATTGGCGGATGTATTCCGTCAGCACGGCGTCGCTCATGCGCCACTGGTTTTCGTCCGGATACATTTTCTCTTTCTCGAGATAGAAGCAGTATGTGCAATCGAGGTTGCAGAGCGGGCCGATGGGTTTCGTCAAAACATGAAACCCGTGTCCGGCGCTGGTGTTGGGCGGCTGGTTCACGCGGCGCGAAGATAAATTTATTTCCGGCGGGAAGCAAACGCGGATGCAATTTGGCCGGAGCGCGGCTGGGTCGTCCTCGACCAGCCGCAGCGCATCCGGGAGTCGAGTGGTGTGGAGTTCTCCTGCGCGCCTGGCGATGCGAAGCTGCTGCGGCTGGTCGAGGACGACCCAGCCGCGCTCCGTTTGCAAATTAGGCCGCTGCCGTCATTTCAGCTTTGAACGCGCGCGGGGTTGCTGCTTAACTGCGGCATGAATTACTGGCTCGCCAAATCGGAACCCGCAGCCTACGCGTGGGCGCAACTGGTGAAGGACGGCAAGGTGGCGTGGACGGGCGTCCGCAATTTCCAGGCGCGAAATAATCTGCGCGCTATGAAAAAGGGCGACCTCGTCTGCTTTTATCACAGCGTGAGCGAGAAGCAGGTCGTAGGCGTGGCCCGCGTGGCGCGGGAATTCTATCCCGACGCGACCGCCACCGAGGGCGACTGGTCGTGCGTGGATCTGGAGCCGGTGACGGCGTTGAAAATCCCCGTGACGCTCGCCGCCATCAAGGCCGACCCGGTCTTGCAGGCGATGCCGCTGGTGAAACAATCGCGCCTCTCGGTCACGCCGCTGACGCCGCCGCAGTTCGTGCGGCTGCTGGCGCTGGCGGGGACGAAAATCTGAAGCGCCAAAGTGGGATCATGCCTTTGACAGATCGCCTGTCGCCAAATCGTGTCGCCAAATCGTGTCGCCAATTATTTCTTCGCGAAACTGAATCTGCGGCTTGCTTCGCAACGGCAATCGGCGTTAAATCTTTTTCAGCACTTCAACCAAAACTTTTTATGTCATCACATACTGGGCGGCAAACGGCGAACACCAGCAAGGTTCTCTGCGTCATCATGGGCGGCGGCCAGGGCACGCGACTTTTCCCGCTGACGAAGGACCGAGCCAAGCCGGCGGTGCCGCTCGCGGGCAAATACCGCCTCGTGGACATCCCGATCTCCAACTGCATCAACTCCGGCATCCGGCGCATCTATATTTTGACGCAGTTCAATTCCACCTCGCTGCACGGGCACATCTCGCGCACCTACAAGTTCGACCATTTCTCGAGCGGCTTCGTGGAGATCCTCGCGGCGCAGCAGACGTTCACCAACTCGTCGTGGTATGAAGGCACGGCGGACGCGGTGCGGAAAAACCTGGTCCACTTTTTGAACCATGATTTTGACCAGCTCATCATTTTGAGCGGCGACCAGTTGTATCGGATGGATTTTCAGGAGGTCATCACGCAGCACATCGTGACGGGCGCGGAGATCACCATCGCCACGATGCCGGTCGGGCGGACGGAGGCGAATTCGCTCGGCATCATGCAGATTGACGACACGAACCGCATCACGCGCTTCGTGGAAAAGCCGAAGGAGGACGCCGTGCTGGACACGCTCAAGCTGCCGGCGGCGATGCAGACGGCGCTCGGCATCAAGACCGAAGGCGATTCGTTCCTCGCCTCGATGGGCATCTACGTTTTCAACCGCAAGGTCATCTGCGAACTGCTCGACAACCCGCTCTCCGATTTCGGCAAGCACATCATCCCGCACGCCATCAATTCGCGCCGCGTTTTTTCCTACGTCTTCCAGGGCTACTGGGAGGACATCGGGACCATCCGCTCCTTCTTCGAGGCGAACCTGGACCTGGTTAGCGAGCTGCCGCGGTTTAATTTCTTCGACATGAGCGCGCCGATTTTTTCGCGCCCGCGCTACCTGCCCGGCTCGAAGATCAACGGCGCGCAGATTGATCACGCCGTCATTTCCGACGGCTGCATCATCAACCGCGCGTCCATCAACCGGACCATCGTGGGCCTGCGCACGCTCGTCGGCTCGGGCACGGAACTGAACCGCGTCATCGTCCTCGGCAGCGACTACTACGAATCACAGGAGTCCGTGGAGAAGAACGAAAGCGAAGGCCGCCCGCGCATCGGCATCGGCGAGAACTGCAAAATCGAGAACGCCATCATTGACAAGAACGCGCGCATTGGCAACAACGTGACCATCTCCCCGGCGGGCAAGGCCGAGAACCTCGACCACGAACGCTACTTCATCCGCGACGGCATCATCATCATCCCCAAGGACGGCGTGATTCCGCATGGGACGGTGATTTAAAAAACTGCCAGGTCGTTTTGGTTTTGCGGAAGAGTGTCCGGTCAATTCAGGCGGGCGAATTTTCAAGGGGGACGGCGAACGATGCTCCTTCTCTGTTTGGAGGCCGAACGGTGCAAACCCAGTTGGCAGCAGTTGCTGCGTGTTGTCCCCGCACATTGCCGGCAAATTAACGGTTGTCAGCCACCGGCCTTTCTGCCAACCATTTATTCATGACCAAGATTAAATCATTTCTCATCGTGTTTTGTTCAGTCGTTGTGGGCGCACTGGCCGTTTTCGCCGGCGAATTTCCCGACAGTTGGACGTGGGACACTGACCCGCAGAACCGCGCCAGCCACGCCGCCTTGGAAGGCAGGCCGATGCCGGCGCTCGACCCCAGCGAATGGATCAATGGCGAAGTTAAGCCGGCCGACATGAAGGGCAAAGTCGTCCTCGTGGACTTTTACGCGACTTGGTGCGGTCCGTGCATGGCCGCCATTCCGCACAACAACGAGCTGCTTAAAAAATACCAGTCCCAGGGATTGATCGTTGTTGGCATCTGCACCTCCAGTCACGGACAGGAAAAAATGGCCGCCAACGCCCAGGAAAAAGGCATCCAATATCCGACCGCCCGCGATGCGAAGCTGAAGTCGGAGAAGGCCTGGCAGGTGCATTATTATCCTACCTATGCGCTCGTGGACCGTAAAGGCATCGTGCGCGTCATCGGCCTGCAACCGCAGAACGTCGAGAGCGCCGTCAAGAAGCTGCTGGCTGAACCGGCTTCGTGAGGCGGCGTCAGTTTCGCGCCGTGTTGCCGCGCTTTCATCCCCGGCGCGCGGATTTTCTAGGGGACGGCGGACGATGCTCCTTCTCCATGGGTAGAACACCCCATGGCGGCCGTGCCGCGGTGGGTTATCTTGTCGGCATGAATATATTATTACTCATCGTAGTTCTGCTTCTCTTGTTCGGCGGCGGCGGGTTTTACTTCGGTGGCCCCGTCATCGGCGGCAGCGGGCTTGGCCTGGTGCTGTTGATCTGCCTTGTCATCTTTATCATGGGCGGATTCCGCACCACGAGAAGCTGACCAGCCAGCCGGAACAAAACGGGAATGCCGCCCCAGAGAGGTTGGAAAAAACTACCAGCGGTATGCCGGGCTGTCGCACGAATAATTTCTGCTCCAAACTTTCAAGGTTTCAGCTTTGGTTTTCTCACTAGACGAGGTGCAATGCCTCCATTTGTTCCCTTGGCGGACAATCCCGGCGCGCGAATTTTCAAGGGGTCGGCGGACGATTCTCCTGCTCCGTGAGGAGCTGGCCGGGTAGATGGAGGACCACCATCAAACCGGCTTCTTCGCAATCTGCCCGTCCAAGATTTCCTGCACCGCCGGGGCGACAATGACTTTGTGGCTGCGCTTGAAGCAATGAGTTTGCAGCGGTCAATCTGCGGTTGCAACGCAGACATTTTCGGGCAACCGCCCCGGCAACGCTGGCACAACATTCCTTTGCTTCGCGCCCGATTGGTTTTATCTTCCGGCCATGCGGAAATTTCGCGATTTTGTTTTTGTCATCACGGCGGCGGTGCTGCTGACGCTGGCGGTTTATCTCACCTTCACCATCACGCATTGGGCGGGGCGCGGCGCGGGCCTGCATCTATGGAATACCACCAGCGTCATCCACGAGGTGCAGTCGCTCTCCGACCTCGTCACCATCAAATACGTCATGGAAAAAGTCGTCCTGCTGCAGGACGTGAAATGGTATGGCGAAAACCGCGTGCTGCTGTTGGCGCACGGCGTGGTGAAGGCGGGCATTGACCTCAAGCGGTTGAAGCCGGAGGACGTGACCATCACGGAGAAAAAAATTTCCATCCATCTGCCGCCGTCGCAGATCACCGACGCCTATCTCGACGACAAGGCGAGCCAGGTGATTGACCACACGACGGGGTTGTTGCGCACGTTCGACAAGGATCTGGAGCAGGCCGCGCGGCAGAATGCGGTGGACGACATCGCCCGTGCCGCGCGCCAGGCGGGGATTTTGGGCGATGCCGAGAAGCGGGGGAAGACCGAGCTGGAGAATTTGCTCAAGCGCGCGGGCTTTGAACAGGTAGAGTTTCACTGACCGCAGTGCCTAAATTATGGCCGGCGTGTCTGATTTTCACCGGCCGGGCCTCCTCGACCACCATCGTCACCGGCAGCCGGTAGCGCGGCGGATGCACGCGTTTGGCACGCGGCGGAACACCAATGGACGCCAACTGATGCGTCGCCAGCCGCAGATTCACTGCGGCGGCTTCCCTGCCGCCGAACACAAAACTTTGATTATGAAATTTTTTGGCCACGCGGGTCTCATTGCAACTCGTGTGCCAGAAAAAATCCGCACGGTTAAGAACTATTTTGCGGCGCAAAAAAATCTAAAGCCGGATTGTCGCCCCGTTGGGCGGCGGCGGATCGAGTTCGTTGCGGCTGAAACACCCTGCCTCCCAGGGTCTTTTTTTCACCACTTGAAAGATTTGTTCCCACGCCGACAAGCTGAAACACCCTGCCTCCCAGGGTCTTTTTTTCACAGGTTTTCGTCAGCCCAAGCCGTCAATCAGGAGTTGCAAAGACGGTCGCATCAACGATAATAAACCACCCGGCCGTCCGGTTTCCCCGGCGACGCGGCGCCACCAAAATTCCAAGCCCATTTGTTATGAAAAGGATCGCGAAATTCTCACCGGGGAAACTCCTCTCAATCGGCCTGACGATCCTCGCGGCGCTGGCCGTCGCGGCGGTCAACTTGCAGGCCGCCTGCACGCCGCCGCCGTCGGGTCTCGTCGCTTGGTGGCAGGCGGAAGGCAATGCCAATGACTTCACCGGCGCGCACAACGGCGCGCTGTCCGGCAGCGGCGCGACTTATGCCGGCGGCAGGGTCGGACAAGGTTTTCGTTTTGACGGGACCAATGGCTACGTTGCGATCCCCGATTCCGCCGCGCTCAAGCCGGCGAACGTCACCGTCGAGGCCTGGGTCTGGCTGGATCCAAATGTTTCGCCCGGCACGGAGGTCATTGTTTTCAAAAAAAATTCATGGAGCTTTCTGTTTGAAGGCTACAATCTCGCGAAGGAACACATGGACAACGGCAACGGAACTTTTTCCGACCGTTTTTCGTTTGTGATTACGAGCGGCGGCAACCAAGTGATAACCCGCTCCACCACGGTGGTTCAGCGCGGCGTCTGGTATCATGTGGCCGGCACCTATGATGGCAGCAAGGCAACCATCTGGGTCAATGGTGCGGCCCAGGCTTCAAACATCGCCGGCTTTGCCTTGGACTATGGCACCCGTCCGGTGTTTATCGGCGCGACGGGCGAAGCCGCCCCGTATGACAATTTTCTGGCAGGCATCATTGATGAGGCGTCCATTTACAGCCGCGCCCTGGCCACGAACGAAATCGCCGCCCTCTACAGCGCGGGCAGTGCGGGCAAGTGTGCATCCGTGGCTCCAGTTTGTGTCACGCCGCCATCGGGCCTGATCAGTTGGTGGCCGGGAGAAGGGTCGGCGACTGATGTTATCGGCGGTAACACCGGAACTTGGGCCGGAACCGGAAGTTTGAACAGCTATGGTTCCGGGATGGTTGGCCAGGAATTTGTCTTCGATGGAACCCACAGGGATAGGGTGAGCGTTGGCAGCCCCGCCAATCTTCAATTGCAAAATTTCACCATCGAAGCCTGGATCAAGCGTTCCAGTTCCACCGTCGCCTCATTAGATGAAAATTTTCAAGACGGGACATTGGCCGGGCCGGATGGGGTGGTTTTTGGCTGGGGCGATGGTGGCTACAGCTTGACGGTTGCTGACGATGGGAAATTAGGCATGAGCAAGATAGGTGTGGATGTGAGCTATGCGCCACCAGCGGTTACCAATACAAATTGGCATCATGTGGCCGTGACAAAATCGGGAACCCAATTAGTGTTCTATGTGGATGGAGTGACCCAACCATCGCCCACGATCAATCCATACAATTCAATTTTCACCTTCACGACCGCCGCAGCCATTGGATCACGGGGCGATGGCGGCGGCAATACGTTCTATGGCAAGGTTGACGAACTATCCATTTACAACCGGGCGCTTTCGGCCAATGAAATCACCGCCATCTACAACGCCGGCAGCGCGGGCAAGTGTGCGACGGTGGCGACCACCTGCACACCGCCAGCATCAGGAATCGTCGGGTGGTGGCCGGCGGAAGCGAATGCCAATGACATTGCCGGCACGAACCATGGCACGCTTCAGGGCGGCCTTGGATTTGCCCCCGGCGAAGTGAGCCAGGCCTTCAATTTTAATCCCGCTCAGAGCGGGACGGCGGTTTTCATCCCGGCCAGTTCCATCCTCGATGTGGGAGCCGGAGCCGGCTTCACGCTTGAAACGTGGATCAAACCCACGGATGTCACGCATTCCCATCCCATGTTCGAGTGGAATGATCTGACCTACTGGGGCGTGCATTTTAACGTCGAACCCGGCCCCGGCCAATTATACGCAAACATTCCTGACAGCGGCGGCTTCTGGCATCAATTAAGTTCGGCCAGCGGCGTGGTCGTCTCGAATGTGTTCCAGCATGTGGCGCTGACTTATGACAAGGCTTCGGGGCTGGCGACGATTTACCGCAACGGCCAGATGGTGGCGCAGCAAAACTTCGGCAGCTTTACACCGCGCACGGCGGGCCGCGCTTTGTATCTCGGCCGGCGTCCGGCGCCAAGCGGGGAACAGATGACCTTCGCCGGCGCGATGGATGAGCCGGCGGTTTACAATCGCGCACTGTCATCGAATGAAATCGCCGCCATCTATCTGGCTGGCAGTGCGGGCAAGTGCATGTCCATTCCGCCAGCAGCGCCGGCGGTGCCGGCCATTTCCAGCTTTGCACCTGCAGCCGGCACCAATGGAACCGTGGTGACAATTTCTGGAACCAACTTCAGCGCGACGGCTTTCTCGAACATCGTTTATTTCGGCGCGGTGAAGGCAATGGTTCTGGCCGCCAGTTCAAACAGTTTGACGGTGACGGTTCCGGCTGGCTCGACATTTGCGCCCATCACCGCGACGGTTGGCGGATTGACGGGCTATTCGGGAAAAATGTTTGAACCGACCTTCACCGGCAACGGCTCGAACATCACCAGCAGCAGTTTCGCGCCAAGCTTCAATCTCACCACCGGCAACGGCCCGCAATGCGCGGTGATCGCCGACTTGGACGGCGACGGCAGGCCGGACATCGCACTCCCCTGCGGTGACGCGCATGTCATCGCCATTTTCCGAAACATCGGCACGAACGGCACGCCGCTGGGCGCGGCCTCGTTCGCACCGCGCGTTGACCTGTCCCTCCCGACCAACGGCACAGCTGGCAACCCGTATCGCCTCCGCGCGCTGGATTTGGACGGCGACGGCAAACTGGATTTGGTCGTGTGTGAGGTCAATGGCAACCGCGTCGTCGTCTTCCGCAACGTCGCCGCACCCGGCACGCTCGCGGCGAATTCTTTTGAAACGCCGTTCGTGTTGTTCGCCGGCAACGACTGCCGTTTCGCCACCGCCGCCGACCTTGACGCGGACGGGCGCGTGGACATGGTGGCATTGAACTACGGCGACAAGACGATTTCCATCTTCAAAAACATCGGCGGCGCTGGAAGCCTGGCCGCGAATTCGTTTGCGCCGCCGGTGGTTCTCGCCGCGCCGGGCGGGCCTTACGACGCCACCCTTGCAGATTTGGACGGTGACGGCAAACCCGACCTCGCCGTGGCGAACCCAGACAACAACACAGTTTCCATTTATCAAAACCTCGCCACCGCCGGCAGCCTGAACACAAATTCGTTTGCGGCACGCCGCGACCTGGCCGGCGGCACCAACCCCGAAACCATCGCGGCCGTTGATCTGGACGGTGACGGCAGGCTCGATCTCGCCGTCGGCTCCGTGCAGAGCGACAACGTCAATGTGTATCGCAACATTCACGCGGGCGGACCGCTCACGACGAATTCCTTCGCACCACAGGTGGATTTCGGCACGCCCGGCTGGATGCACACCGTCTCGGTTGCGGATTTTAACGGCGACGGCAAGCCTGATCTCGGCGTCGTCGGCGAACTTGGCAGCTACATGGCAATTTTCCAGAACACCAGCACGCCGGGCAGCTTCACGGTGAACTCGTTCGCACCGCGCGTGGATTTTGGCACGGGCTGGAACCCGTGGGGCATCGCCGCCGGCGACCTTGATGGCGACGGACGCCCGGACATCGTTTTCTGCAACCAGTATGATTCCAACATCCAGATTTATCAGAACGCCGTTCCGTTCGGTGCGCCACCGCCGCCGCCGCCGAGTTGCACGCCGCCGGCTTCCGGCTTGGTCGGCTGGTGGCCGGGTGAGGGCAATGCCAGTGATAACGTCGGAACTAACCACGCCCTGCTGTTCGGCGGTGCAACTTATGCCGCTGGTAAAGTAGGACAAGGTTTCCGTCTCGATGGCACCAACAGCTATTTGCAGATACCCGATTCCGCCGCGCTCAAGCCGGCTAACCTCACGGTCGAGGCGTGGGTATGGTTCGATCCGAACGTGACTGGCGCGCGCAATGAACAAGTTGTTTTCAAAAAGAATACTTGGAACGCTTTCTTTGAAGGCTACAGCCTCTTGAAAGAGGACGTGGACAACGGCAACGGAACTTACACCGGCCGGTTTTCATTTGTCATCACGAGCGGCGGCAACCAGGTCATCACCCGTTCCACCTCGGCCATCCAGCGCGGCGTCTGGTATCACGTCGCGGCGACTTACGACGGCAGCACGCAAAAACTTTTCGTGAACGGCGTGCTGGAAGCTTCGGCGGTCGCGGGCTTCGCGCTGGATTATGACACGCAGCCGTTATTCGTCGGCTCGACGGGAATTCCCGGCAACTATGTCAACTATCTCGCGGGCATCATTGATGAGCCGTCCATTTACAACCGCGCGCTGGCGACCAATGAAATTGCCGCCATCTACAACGCGGGCAGCGCGGGCAAGTGCGGTTCGCCCGCCGCGGCCTGCACGCCCGCGCCGGCAAACCTCGTGGCGTGGTTGCGCGCGGAAGGAAATTTGAGCGACAGCGCCGGCACCAACACTGGCACGCAATCCGGCGGCGTGGCTTACAACAGCGGCGAAGCCGGCCAGGGCTTTTATTTCAACGGCAGCTCGCAGATTAAATTGTCCGCCAGCCCCGGCCTCAACGTCGGCGCGAGCAGCGGCCTGACTTTGGAAACGTGGATTCGTCCGGGTCACTTCACCTTGTATGAGCCGCAGTTCGTTTTTGAGTGGAACGATGGTGCGGGGAACAGCGGCGTGCATTTCACACTCTCCACGGATCATGGCGTGTTTGGCGACGGCTTTGGCAACATCTATGTGAACGTCGTGGACACTCTCGGCAACAGCCACGGGATTTTTACAGCGACGAATGTTCTCGTCACCAACGCGCTCCAGCACGTCGCGTTCACCTACGACAAAACTTCCGGCAACGCCGTCATCTACGTCAACGGGCTGGTGCTGGCGAGCACCAACCTCGGCAGCTTCACGCCGCAGACCAGCTATGATCTTTACCTTGCCAACCGCGTGTCCGGCCCGTTTGCCGGAAGCTACTTCAACGGCCAGTTGGATGAGCCTTCCATTTACAACCGCGCGCTTTCCGTTTCTGAAATCCAAGCTATCTACAACGCCGGCAGCGCGGGCAAATGCGTGGACAATGGCGTGCCGCCTGTGGCCGTGACCTTGTTGAATGTGGATTTCGACGGCGGGGATGTTCCGCAGAAAACCGGTTTCGCGGCGGCGGGAATCTCCACGAATGATTTCTGGAATTACTACACGCGCAACGACGGCAACGGCGGCTGGCGGACGTCTGGCTCGCTGACCAATTTGAAAAATGCCGACGGCTCCGTGACCGCCGCCGGCCTCACGGTCAATAATGCCCCCGGCTCGTGGGGCAGCGCCTCCACCGATTTCATGTATGCCGGCTACATCTATCCCTTCGACGGCGGCAACGTGACGGTGACCATCACGAACCTGCCGGCCGGGACTTACGACGTGCTGCCGTATTCGCCGAACGGAAATTTCGACGTGGCCGTGGGCGCAATGAACTACGGCACCCGCACCTGCATCGAAAACCCCGTCGTCAATCCGCCGGTCTGGCAGCCGGGCGTGCAGTATGTGCGCTTCACCAATGTCGTCGTGAACGCCGGCCAGCCGCTGGTGCTCACTGTGCATCCGGGCGTGGGCGACAGCGCGCTCATCGCGGGACTGCAAATCGCCTTGTCATCGCTGACCAATGCGCTGCCGCCGCCGCCCGTCGCTCCAGCCATCATGATGCAGCCGACCAATGTCACCGTGCTGGCCGGCAACCCGGCGGTGTTCAGCATCACGGCACAAGGCTCGGCCCTGCTGACGTATCAATGGCGTTTCAACGGCACCAACATCGCCGGCGCAACGGGCGCAACGCTGACGTTGAGCAACGTCCAGCCCGCGCTCGCCGGAAATTATTCCGTGCTCGTCTCCAACTTCGTCGGCACCGCGACCAGTTCCAACGCCGTGCTGAATGTGCTCGCGCCGCCGACAATTATTTCGCAGACGCCCAGCCAGGTCGTGCTGCTCGGCAACCCGGCCACGTTCTCCGTGACTGCGGGCGGCACCGCGCCGTTGAGTTATTTCTGGTCGCGGAACAGCGTGCTGATTCCGGGCGCGACGAATTTCTTCTACACGCTGAACAACGCGCAGTTTGTTGACTCCGGCAAAAAATTCAGTTGCCTCGTCAGCAACGCCTACGGCCTCGCCAGCAGCACCAACTCGTCGCTCAAGGTCATCAACACCATCTCGAACGATTTGTGCAGCGGCGCGGTCCTCGTCACGAGCGCCAGCTACACCAACATGCAGACCACGGCGCCGGCGAGTTCCTACGGCGATCCCCTGCCCGGCTGCGTGGACGGCTTTGGCAACGGCGTGTGGTATCAGTTCACCGCGCCGGTCGGCGGCCTGCTCGCCGTGGACACCTACGGCAGCGACTTCGACACCGGGCTGGCGATCTACACCGGCGGCTGCGGCTCGCTCGCGCAACTGGACTGCAACGACGACACGGACGGCGTCACCTCGGCGCTCACCATCCCGACGACGGCGGGTGTGACGTATTATTTCCTCATCGGCGGCTACAACGCGCACGTCGGCAACCTGGTTTTCCACCTGAACCATTTCACGCCGCCCGCGTTTGATGTCCAGCCGACGAATATTTCCGTCGTCGTGAGCAGCAACGGAAATTTCAGCGCCACGCTCTCCGGCTCGTTGCCGATGCGCCTGCAATGGTATTTTAACAGCTTGCCGCTCGCGGACGGCGGGCGCATCAGCGGCGTGACGAATTCAACATTGAACATCGCGAACGTGTTGACGAACGATGGCGGAAATTATTTTCTCGTCGCGTCGAACTTTGTCGGCGTCACGACCAGTTCCGTCGCGGTGCTGACGCCGATAATTTTGCCGCCGTTCTTCCTTCAGCAGCCATTGAGTCAGTCAATCCTTATCGGCTCAAACGTCACCTTCACCGCCGTGGTGGACGGCACACCGCCCTACGCCTACCAATGGAATTTCAACGGCAATCCCCTTGCCGATGACGGCGTCCACATCACCGGCGCGATGACGCCGAGCTTGAGCATTTCCAACCTTACCACGGCGGACGCGGGAAGTTATACCTTGACCGTCACCAACGTTGTCGGTTCCACGAACACCACCGCTGTGCTGACCGTGCTGGTGCCGCCGAGCATCACGTTGAACCCGGTTGGCCGCTCCGTGCCGTCCGGGTTGCCGACGACATTCAATGCGTCCGCTTCAGGCATTCCAACGCCAAGTTATCAGTGGCAGTTGAACGGCACCAACATTCCCGGTGCGACGGGTTTGAGTTACAGCATCGGGGCGGTCGGAACAAACAATCTTGGTTTTTATCATCTGGTCGCCAGCAACTCGGTCGGCGTCGCGGTCAGCGCTGACGCGCAACTGACGTTCGGCCCGGTCGCCGCGTGGGGCAGAAATCTTTCCAACGAGTCGCTGCCGCCGCCAAACTTGAGCGACGTCATCGCCATCGCGGGAACTTCCGGCGCCGGTTTTGCCGTGCGAACCAATGGCCGCATCGTCGCCTGGGGCGGCGGCAGCGTGACCAATGTTCCGGCGAATGCGACCAACATCGTGGCCATTGCTTCGTCCGGCAACGGCGCAACCGCCACGCTGCGGGCCGACGGCATCGTGGTTGGCTGGAATGGAGCCGCCCTGCCCCCGTTGAGCAACGTCGTTTCCGTCGCCGTCGGCAATCTGCTTTTTGGCGTGGTCGCGCGCGCCGACGGAACCGTCGCCGGCTGGGGAGCCACTCCTTACAGCACCATCCCCGCCGGACTGAACCAGGTCACCGCCGTCGCCGGCGGACAATCGCATTCACTGGCGTTGCGGAGTAACGGCACGGTGGCCGCGTGGGGCACTGGTGCTGGAACCAATGTTCCCGTCGGACTGGCAAACGTGACCGCGATCGCGGCAGGTTATTCTCACAGCCTCGCGCTGAAATCCAACGGCACTGTCGTCGCTTGGGGAAGCGGAAAAGGCACCAATCTTCCGTCCGGGCTGACCAACATCGCGGCCATTTCCGCCAGCACCTATGTATCCGGACAAACTTTATGTCTTGCCGTCCGTTCCAACGGCACCGTCGTCGCCTGGGGTGATAACCTGAACAGTGAAACCAATGTGCCCGCCGCCATGAGTAATTTGGTTTCCATCGCTGTTGCCGCCGCGCCATTTCATGGCCTCGCCTTGGTCAACGACGGCGGCCCGGTCATCATTCATCCGCCCATCGGCCTCACGGCTTACACGGGACGCGATGTGACCCTCCACGGCGATGCCGTCGGCGCCCAGCCGTTGAACTATCAATGGCTGCTGAATGGCACGAACATCCCTGAAGCGACCAACACGAGCCTCATCCTTTCCAACATCCAGTTCAGCAACGCGGGAAGTTATCAATTGTTCGTCAGCAATTCCGTCAGCACGGCGGCCAGCCTGCCCGCGCCGGTGAACGTCATCGTCGGCCCGCTGACCATTTTGACCCAGACCACCGCGTCGCCGACGAACTTGTATCAAGGCGGCAAGTTCACCGTGGGCGGCGTCACCGTGCAAGGCAGCGGCCCGCTGCGTTACCAATGGTTCTTCTCGCGGACGAATAATAATTACGCCGCGATTTCGGGTGCGACGAACGACACGCTGGTGAAAGACCCGGCGCTCGCGCTGGACACGGGAAATTATTACGTCGCCATCAGCAACCTCGTCAGCGGCATCACCAGCGCGCCGGTGGCAGTGCGCGTGTTGTTCGCCAAGGCGTGGGGTTATGCCGCCGTCACCAATCCGCCGGTCAACGTGACCAACGCCGTCGCCCTCGCCACCGGCAGTTCCGGTTTTAATCCGTCTGGTGGCCAATACTTCGCGCTCGGCGCGGACGGCAGGCTCACGTCGTGGGCTAACAACTCGCCAATCTACGGCGAGACAAACGTATCGGCGTTGAGCAACTCCATCGTCACCGCCATCGCGGCAGGCAATCAAACCAGCCTCGCCCTCAAGTCCGACGGAACCGTATATGCGTGGGGCTACGGCGGCTATGGCCAGACCAATTCGCCCGCCAATTTGAACAGCGTCGTGGCCATCGCGTGCGGCGGTTATCACGATCTCGCGTTGAAGGCGGACGGCACGGTCGTCGGCTGGGGCGCATCGGGATCTGCGGGATCACAGTTCAATTACGGCCAGGCCACCAACAATCCCGCCGCCACCAACGTCGTCGCCATCGCCGCCGGCTCCTCCCACAGCCTCGCCCTGCGCGCGGATGGAACCGTGGTAGGTTGGGGTGCCTCCACCGGTTTGTCTTTGTTTCCGGCCACAGCCACAAATCTGATCGCCATCGCTGCCGGTTCCGGTTTGAGTTTGGCGTTGCGCGCCAACGGAACCGTGGTTGAGTGGGGAACGGACAGTTCCAGTTATCCGGTTCCGCAGAATTTGAGCAATGTCGTGGCAATCTCCGGCTCATCCGCGCATTTCACCGCGCTAAAAAATGACGGCACAGTTGTAACCTGGGGTTATGAATTCCAAACCCCCGCCACAAACTACATCCCAACCGACCTGACCAACGTCATCGCCATCGCCAGCGGCGGCGACCACGACATCGCGCTTTTCGGCACGCGCGCGCCGGCCTTCACCGTGCAGCCGTGGAACCGCAGCGTCGCCACCAACACCACCGTCAAGATCACCCTGACCGGCAAATGCGCGGGCGTGCAGCCCGTCAGTTATCAATGGCTGCTCAATGGCACGAACCTGCCGGGCGCGACGGGTGATTCGTTGATTTTGACAAACCAACCCGTGTTCTCTCCGGGCGGGCCAATTCAATTTATCAAGCCCGGCACTTACCAATTGGTCGCCAGCAACGCTTACGGCGTCGCCGTCAGCAAGCCCGCCAAGATCACCGCGTTTTACCCGCTTGGCGATGCTTTGGACACAACGGATGTGAGGGGTAATTCGCCCTACAACTGGATCACCACCGGCAACGCGCAATGGTTCGGCCAGACGGCCATCACGCACGACGGCATTGACGCCGCGCGCAGCGGCGGCATCGGCGGCTCGCAGGAAACCATCATGCAGACCACGCTCGGCACGAACACCGCCGGCACCGTCACGTTCTGGTGGAAAGTTTCCTCCGAGCAGTTCTTCGACACGCTCGAGTTCCGCGTCAACGGCGCCGTGCAGGCCGTCATCTCCGGCGAGGTGGACTGGACGCAGGCCAGCATCCCCGTGGCCGCCGGCACGAACGTGCTCATGTGGCGCTACTCCAAAGACGGCTCGTTCGACTCCGGTTTCGATGCGGGCTTTGTAGATCAATTTGCCTTCGCGTCCGCGCCCGTCATCAACGTCCAGCCCGCCGGCGTGGTGGCGAACCTGGGCCAGACCGTGCTGCTCACCGTCAGCGCGGCCGGCGTGCCGCAGCTCGGCTATCAATGGCGGCAAAATGGAAACGCGGTCGGCGGCAACAGCTCCGTGCTGACCTTGAACAATGTCGCCCGCGCCCAGGATGGAATTTATTCCGTGACCGTCACCAACAGCGGCGGCATGGCCGTCAGCAGCAACGCCCTCGTGCAGGTGCTGGTGCCACAACTCCTCGGCACGCCCGTGCTGCTGCCGGATGGCACGTTGCAGCTCACCTCGACCGATGCAAACGGCGGACTGCTCTCACCGGCCGACCTCGCGAACTTCGAGGCGCAGGCCAGCACCAACCTCGTGAACTGGACGACGCTGCCCGGCGCCTTGAGCCTCACGAACGGAATGTTGCAATTGCAGGATGCCGCGCGGACAAATTTCAACGCGCGCTACTACCGCATTCTCGAGCACTGAAGAATTCCGGATCCAGAAAAGCCCCGCCGGCAACGGCGGGGTTTTTTTTGTGGCGGCAGCCATCCTTGCCTGCCGTAGAGCCGGGCTGCCAGCCCGGCGGAAAAAATCTTGCAGCAATCAATGATGTGAATCTGTTGCGGACGGTTTGAAATTCAGGCGCATTTTTCCGGGCGGCTGGAAGCCACCCTCTACGTCAGGCAAGATGCCTGACCCACCAGCTATTCCCGCACCACGCCGATTTCCGCCGCCGAGGTCCACGCCTCGCCGTTGATTTCCGAGAGGGCCTTGAGCTTGATGAACCGGCACGCGTGCGGTGCGAACGAAACGGTCTTCAAATCTTTTCCGCCGGCAAACTCGCCCTTCGCCACCGGCTGGCCAAAATCATCGCCGTTGTTGCTGATGAAAAATTCGTAGCTCTTGATGTCGCCGTGGTCGTTCTCACCCTGGCGCGGCAGGTAGCTGAAACCTTTGATGGTGCCGGGCGTTGCCAGCTCGATGACAATCTCATGCGGATGCTCCGGGGTCGCGTCCTGCCACTGCGTGTGCCAGATCGTGTCCGGGTCGCCATCCACAGCGTTCTCCCCCTTGGCGTCCTCGCCGGCGGTTTCCGCGCTGTCCACCCGCACGACCGCCAGTCCGCCGTGAAAAACCGGCGGTGCCACCGGAGCCACGATGACGGGAGCGGCGGGTGTGGCGGACGGCGTGACCGGAGTCACGGACGCGGCCGGCGCAACGGTCGCCGCGTTCACGACCACCGGCGCGCGCATCGGCGGTTGGTCGCTCGCGCAACTGCACGCCAGCAACGCCACGCCGGCGGCGCTGGCCAGAAGGAAAGGGAAATTTGTGTTCATGGTTTTTTGGTTTTGGTTGTTCGGAGGCGGAAAATTTTTAGCAGATAACCGCCGGCGCATCCAGCCGCAGTGGGACAGGCATCTTGCCTGTCGAGTTTAGAAACCATTTCCCAAAAATCTGGCAGGCGAATGACGGCAGACGAATCGCCGGATAATTCCCTCTTTCATTCGCCTGCCCCCATTCGTCTGCTAAAAACAGTTTTAGGGACCGAAATGGCAACTAGAGACCTCTGCAAAACGGCAGTTCACGCGCGACGGAGCGCCGGTCTCCGACCCGGCGCGTTGGTAAATCACACGGGTTCGAGCCGGGTCGGAGACCGGCGTTCCGGTTTTGCAGATGTTTCAACTGGATAGGAGAGACGCCTGTCCCACTACCGGCGCGCATTCAGCCGCGCCAGCAGTTTGCCGTGGATGCCGCCGAAGCCGCCGTTGCTGAACACCACCACCACCTCCCCGCCCTGCACGCTTTTGGCGAGGTGCGCCACGATGGCGTCCGCGTCCGGCAGATACGCCGTCGGCTTGCCCGTCGCGCCGATGTCCTGCATCAACTTCTCCGGATTCAACCGCTCCTCCGGCCCGAGCAGTTCCAGCCGCGCCACCTGCGCAACAATCACCGCATCCGCATCCACAAAGGACGCGGCGAGCTCCGCCTGAAAATAATTCCGCCGCGTCGTGTTGGTGCGCGGCTCGAAGACCGCCCAGATTTTTTCTTTCGCGTAACGGGTGCGCAGCGCGCGCATCGTCTCGCGGATGGCCGTCGGGTGATGGCCAAAATCGTCAATCACCGTCACGCCGCCCGCGATGCCTTTGATTTCCATGCGCCGCTTGATGCCCTTGAACGTGGCGAAGGCCGACTGGATTTGCTTGTTCGACAGGCCGCAATGTTTCGCCGCCCCGATGACTGCCAGCGCGTTGCGCACATTGAATTCGCCGCCCAGCTCCAGGTGAAACTTGAAGCTGGGAATCTCAAACGTCGTCGCCGTCGGGCCGAAGTTCAGGTTGAAACCCTTCACCGCATTGTCCGCGCCGAGGCCGAAGCGTTTCACCGGACAATGCGTCACGTTCAACAGCGGCGCAAGATTTGCGTCGTCGCCGTTGCCGAGCAGCAAACCGTTGCGCGGCACGAGCCGGATGAAGTGGGAGAAAGTTTTTTTGATCGCCGCGAGATTTTCAAAAATGTCCGCGTGGTCATATTCCAAATTATTGATGATGGCCACTTCCGGCAGGTAGTGGATGAACTTGCTGCGCTTGTCGAAAAATGC
>JAYVCM010000149.1:0-6825 GCA_043749955.1 Limisphaerales bacterium
GCGGTGTGGGCGCCGTGTTTCTTGAACGTGCGGGTCAGCGAAAATTCACCGAGCTTGTGACCAACCATGTTCTCCGTCACGAACACCGGGTTGAAAATCTTTCCATTGTGGACCGTGAACGTGAGGCCGACAAATTCCGGCGTGATCGTGGAACGGCGTGACCAGGTCTTGATCGGCGTCTTCTGATTGGCCGCCTTCGCCTTCTGGATTTTTTCCAGGAGATGCTCCTCTACAAACGGACCTTTTTTAATCGAGCGTGCCATAAATTATTTATTTTTCATCGGCAGGCCGTTGCGTTGAACAACGATGAACCGGTTGGAAGCCTTGTATTTGGCGCGTGTCTTGCCGCCCTTGGCCACTTTGCCCCACGGAGAAACCAGCTGCTGCCAGCCGCCGCCGCCCTTGGATTTGCCCTGACCGCCGCCGTTCGGATGGTCCACCGGGTTGCGCGCCACACCGCGCGTGATGCCGCGATGACCGCGATGACGTGTGCGGCCCGCTTTGCCGAGAACCACATTCTCATGCTCGGTGTTACCGACCTGGCCGATCGTCGCATAGCACTCTTCGTTGAACTTGCGGATTTCGCCGGAAGGCAGACGAATCTGCGCAAAACCTTCGTCGCGGGACATCAAGGTCGCCGAACCGCCCGCCGAGCGAACCATCTGCCCGCCCTTGCCGGGAATGATTTCAAGATTGTGAACCGCGAGGCCGACCGGAATCGCCTTGAACGGAAGTGCGTTGCCGATTTCGGGAGGAGCGGAAGGACCGCTGGAAATTCTGCTGCCGACATGAACGCCAACGGGAGCGATGATATACCGCTTCTCACCATCCACGTATTCGAGAAGTGCCAGGCGGGCCGAACGCAACGGATCGTATTCAATCGCCGCGACCGTCGCTTCCACGCCGTGCTTGTTGCGCTTGAAATCCACCGTGCGGATCTTCTGCTTGTGACCACCGCCGATGCCGCGGGCGGTCACACGGCCATAATGATTGCGTCCGCCAGTCTTCTTGCGGATTTCCACCAGCGACTTCTCCGGCTTCGTCTTGGTAATGTCACTGAAGTCCGCGATCGTGATGTATCGCGTGGACGGCGTCAGTGGTCTAAATGTTTTAACGGGCATAAATGCTAAAGTTTTTTTGTCAGCAACTTTTCGAAGTTGGCAGGCCATCAATCCTGTCCCAAGGAGGGAATCAGTTATCGGTCCGCAAACATGCTGTCCTGTCGGCCTTATGGCGTCGAGGAGCGCGTAAACTATCAAACGTGAAATTGAATGCAATAACTATTTCAGTTTTTTTTGAACCGGTTTTTTCCGGCGGCGATAATGCCTGCAAAAACCAAGCCGGCGATCTGGTTCACCGGCTCGGGAACAGCGGACGGGGAGCCGGCGGCCATCGGGAACCCTCAAAAAAAACTTTTTGGTTTTGCGGATTCAAACGCGCTGGACCGACCGGAGAATGAAGATTGGCAGCGCAAATGATTTCCAGTCCGGCAGCGTCCGTGATTGATTTCAGAAAAGTTTCCGGCACGTCGCGCGACGGGTTTGGCAAGCCCAATGGCCACGCGCCCGCGATCATGTCCGACACACTCCTGCGCCCCCCGGCACCCCGGCAGCGTCCGCCAAAACCAGGTATGGACAAACTGTTCCACACTTTGCAAAGTGTAGTAAATGAAGGTTGAGACACTCCACCCTACATTGTGGCGCACCTGCCGGGTGCTCGCCAATGACACCCGCCTCCGCATTTTCGCCCGGCTGGTCCGCAAGCAGCCTCAAAGCGTCTCGCAGTTGGCCGAGGCGGGCGCGCTCACGCTTCCGGTGGCCAGCCAGTCCCTGCGTGCGTTGGAATCGCGCGGACTGCTCCTGGTCAGGCGCGTCCGTCGTCGCGTGGAATACCGCATCCCTTCCGCCGCCGAAGCCGGGGATCTGGCCGATTTGGTTGCCGCCCTTAAAACCGTATTGCGCCAAGAACCACCTGCAATTACCGAGCTGATCAAGCTGTTTACTGCTTTCACTCACCCGTCGCGCATCCAGATTTATCGCTCGCTGGCGTCCGGCCAGAAAATGCAGATACCAATTCGAACACCCACCCCAATTTCCGCACGGGCGCAGGCCCGTCACCTTGGAAAACTTTGGGCGCGCGGCTATGTAGAACTCGATGAGGCGGGCCGCTGCACGGTCATCCAACATCCCTACGAACTGGCTCGCGCTTTGGCCGCCTTGGCTGCCGCGTAGTTCCACCCTGTTCCGAGACGCCTCCCCACCATCTTCGCGTCGTTGATTAAAAATCTCCAGCCACCAGCGCACAGTGCTCATTACTACACTTTGCAAAGTGTGGTAATTGCCAGGCCGGCATGCAAACTTTGAGCAAAACCACGGAGGTGCGGCTTCCCTTCCGCAACCAACCCGGTAAAATCCGCCCATGCCCGAGCGACCTCTCGATTTGATTGACCCGTTCGACGACTGCGAATGGCTGCCTGCGCGCGACCTGTTCCGCCGGCTGGGGTTCACTCCGGTCGCGCCCGCCGCGCTCGACGATTTTCAACTGCGCGGACGGCTCTGGGAATTCATCTACGCATTGGCCGGGCGGCGGTTCTATCTTCACGACTCCAACCACCTCGACAACCGCGAACTTTACCGCTGGCTGCACGATTACTGGTTCAACGAAGAAGTCGCCGACATCCCGTTTGCGGCGCGATGGAACTGCCACGTCGGCGTGCTCGACGTGGAAAACGAAAACGAACGCGACGAGCAAATCCGTCTGATCTTTTTCGCCAGCGACCAAGAGCGTGCCGAATGGGCCATGCTCAACCCGCGCAAAAAACTGCCGCCGCGCCAGCCCGCGCCGCACGACCGCGACCGCTGGCTGCCCGAACCGCCGGGCCTTCCGCCGGATGCGGGTGACGGCAAATTATTTTACGAGGACAACGAGGAGGAGGAGAACGAGCGCGATGAATCCGACCCGCTCGGCCTCGCCGCCGTGGACGCCGAGATCGCCGCGCAGAAAGAACGCGACGAACTCGCCGCCATCACCGGCGGCGAACAGCCCGAGGACTGGCAACGACCGCTCGACCAGCTTCAAAAAACCGGCGGCACGCTCCTGCCGCCCGCCGAACACACCGACGAAACCCTCACCGCCAAACTGTGGGAACTGCTCCACAACCTCGCGCTCCAAGGCTTCTACATTTCGCACACCGACCACTTGAGCGACCGCGAACTCTACGCCGAATTCTGGACACGCGGCCTGCGTGACGAGGCGTTGCTGCCCGGCAAATGCAAGACCGGCGGCTGGTTTCACGATTTCCTCGGCAGTTGGGGCGACGCCGAAATGCAACTCTGGCTGCGCTACCACGCCAGCGACGACGACCGCGCCGAACACGCGAAGGAATATCCGAAGGACAAATTGCCGCCGAAAGAAAAACCCATCAGCAACCGCGACTGGCGTCTGCCCAAAGGGCCGTTTTGATTTTATGAAACTGGAGCCTGAATCTGAACTGGCAAAGGCGGAAGCCGCACTCTGGAAAAAATTCGAGTCTGGCAAACTGGACGAGGATGCCTTTGCCAGCGCCATGTCCGAGGCGGAGGAAAACACGCCGGTGTCGGCGGGCGAGATCGGCGAGGTGAATGCCGCCATGCTCAAGCGCCGCGATTCCTTCCGGCGCGTGGCCGAACTGGCCGCAGCCGGATTGCGCAAACTGCCGTTCGTGAAAAAAGTGGTTCTGTTCGGCTCCGTGGCCGCACCGCCGAAAAAAGAAGTCCCGCGCTTTCGCCGTCTGCGCCGCGCCCGCGTCGAGATTTATCACGAATGCAAGGACGTGGACCTCGCCGTCTGGGTGGACGACCTGACCCAGTTGCGCGGGTTGAAACGGGCGGTCAGCGAGGCCGCGAGTGTTTTCAACCAGTCCATCTGCCACCAGGAATTGCTTCCTGGCGTGGCGCATCATCAGATGGACGTGTTTGTTTTCGAGCCGGGCACGAACCGCTACCGTGGCCGGCTTTGCGTCTTCAACCAATGTCCGAAAGGCAAGCCGGAGTGCGAAGTTCCCGGCTGCGGAACGCAACTGTTTCTGCAGCTTTATCGAGACTTTGAAATCAACCCGCGCGTATTCACCGAGCAGCCGTGCGTCGTTCTGTTTGAACAGCAACCTTGAACGGCTGACCTTCCCAAGCCATCCCAGTCATCCGATGGACAAATGCTGACCTTGCCGTCGGCGTCCTGGGTGGCGGCATCGGTCAGCGAAAGGATCTGGCTGGTGAGATGGAGTTGCTCGTTGATGAAACGTGTTCGCAGGATGCCGGTGGCGGCTTCCGGCAAATGACACAACGCCTGCCAGTGCGCCAGCGCGCGTTCGTTGGAAATGACGTGCATGAAAATTTTTTCCGTTCGTGTGCGGATTCTACCGTCCCTGCCGTCCGCCGAAATGACTGGCCAGGTTCTCAATCGCGTCGTGCGCCGCCTTCAATTCGGCCCTGAATTCCACGGGCACGCCCAGCGTGGCGCAGGCCGGCGTCAAGACCGCGACCAGTGCCGGCGTGTCCGCGTGAATCGCGCCGGGGCGCACCTTCGCGGTCAGCAGGCCCTTGACCAGCGATTTCGCCGCCGCCTCGCCGAGCGGCGCCGCGGCGGAACATAATTCGCTCGCGAAGACGAAATAACTCCGCCGGTCTGACATCAGCGCCGCGCGCGGAATGCACGGACGACCGGCCTTCGCGTCCATGAAGGCCAGCTCCGGCACGAGTTGCGCGGTGAACTCGAAGACCAAATCCTCGCGCACCGGCAGTGCAGCCAGTTTCCGCTCCTCGTCGGCGGATAACGCCACGGGCGGCGACACCGTTGACGGCGGCGGCACCAGCGGCATCCAGTTGATTTCCTCGCGGCGCAACGCGCCTTCGCCCGCAGGCACGATGGCGATCTCACCCGGCTCGCAGTCATCGAACAAGTCCGGCTCGCGCGCGAACAGCTCCGCCAGACGCGCCAGTTTGCCGAGATCATCCGTCAGTTGCCACGCTTCCGTCTCGTTGATGAACCACGGATACCAGCCCGGCGCGGCGCTTTGGAATTTCGGCCACACCGAACCTTTGCCCGGCGGCTTGAATCCGGCGCTCGCGAGCAAATCCAAATCCGGCTTGCTCAACTCCTGCTTCTTTGTCCACTCCACCTTCAGGCAGTCCAGCCCTTCCAGAAACGCGGTGGACTCGGTGGGGGCTTCATCACTGGTCGCCATGGCGTGCAGCCAGCCCAGGCCCGCCGCGCCGCGATAGCAGCCCACGCCGAACACCTCGCCGAGCGCGCCCATCACCGACGCCACGCGCAATTCGCCCGTCGCCTCGTCGCGCAGGCCCACCAGATGCATATCCGACATGAAGCGCCACGGCGCGAGCCGGAAAAACTTTTCCGCCGCCGCCACCAGTTGCCGCGTCACGGCCACGGGCACGGGCGAGGCGGAATTCAACATCTTTGACATGACGACAGCCTGCGAAAAAAAAGGCGCGGCGACCAGACAGAACAATTGATGGCAGAATGATAAAAAATTGTTCTGCCATCAATCATTCTGTTTTTCCGCCGGCTTGAGTTTTTTATTCTGTGGCCGGAAAATCACCAGCCCGGTGAAGCGGCGGCGCTGGTCGAATTCCAACATCACCGGAAATTTTTTCAAGAACTTGCGCGGCAGTTCCGAGACAAAATGGCTGTAAGGCGGCATCTCGCCGCGTTTGTGTTTCTTGAGTTTCACGCCGACAAAGTGCGAATCGAATCGAACCTCGATGCCGCCCTCCTCCAGCCGCACGAGCCGGTCCGCCGCGATGGTCCAGTCGTGCTTGCGAAACCAGCGATCATTGCAGCGATGCGGATTCAACACCTCCACGTTCAACTTCGCGCCGTGAAAATCAACCGTGTCGTTCACCACCGTCGCGGCCTGGCGGTTCGGGAACGTGCGTTTCGAGTTCGGCAGCGCGCGTCGGCCGATGGTTTTCTTCCCGTCGCGCGGCAGCAGCAGCCAGTGTTCCTTCACGCCGCGAATCAGCCCGCACACTTTGCACGCCGATTTGCCGTCGCTCACTTTGCGCCAGCCGCCGCGATGTTTGCATTGCAGCGCGAGAAATTCCCACGCCATCCCAAGCTGCTGGTAAATCTCCGCGAACCGCGCCGCCTCCTTCGTGTCCCGCTCCAGCGCCGGCTGCCGCGACACAAAATCCATGCTGCGAAGAACGCGGCGCAGGTCGCGCTTCAGCTGGGTCTTGGGGGAGTTTTTCATTTCGCTTTTCGATCAGGTTTGAAAATAATGGGCAGCGGCGACGCCTCGCCGCCAAAGGGGGGACGACAAAAGCAGACAGAACGATTGATGGCAGAATGATATAAGAAAATTATTCTGCCATCAATCATTCTGTTTTTTTTCCGCTGAAATTTTGTTCGGCAGGTTAAAATCAGCATGGCCGGTTCTGCTCACTCACCCAGCCGCATGATGGCCGCATAAACGTGGCCCATTTCGCCGCGCGCAAACTGCGTCGAGAGCACCCGCATCACCGCCGCTTTGTCTTTGCTGATGGCAAGGCCTTGTGTCTTCAGCGTCTCGTAAGCCTCGCGGACGCGCTGCCGGAACGCCTGCTCCTCGTTCACCTGCCGGATCGCGTCGTCAATGTTCGCGCGGAACTTCTCGATGTCGTCGGGCTGATATTCCTCCAGCAACAGCGGCCGCAGCGCGTCGTAGTTCAACACGTCGGCCGTTTCCAGCGCGTTCCAGCAGGTGGCGATGACCGCCGTCTTGGTGATGCCCGTGGCCCAGTGGATTTCCTCCACGCTTTCCGGTTTGCACTTCCACATCGTCACGCG
>JAYVCM010000150.1:0-9955 GCA_043749955.1 Limisphaerales bacterium
ACCGCTTGCGGCTGGCATGAGTTGGGCTAGGTTGGAACTGCCCATGAGAACGGGCGCTCCGTTTTTCCTGTTGAAAGACGGTCCGACGGGTCGGCGACAGAAAACTGTGTGCACGCCGGCCCGTTTTCTTTTGGGGGAACGGCTCCGGATTCAGGGCGGCCAACTGACGAAGCGTGCTGAAATCTTCAAGGTGATTCATTCCGCGCCCGAAAGCGGTGCTGAAGCAACCGCAGTCCAGACGCTTCGCGACAACCGAACGTCCATCGAACTGTGCGAAGCGTCTGGACTGCGGTCGGTTCACCGCCGCTTTTCCCCGGAGAGGCCAGACCACAAAATCAGTCACATTATTTTTCCTTCAAGCTGATTTCGCCCGCCCAGTTTTCCGGCACGGGATGCGTCCGCACGTCGCTGATTTGTTTCAGGTAGAAGTTGGACGGGCCATCATCGGCACGAAGTTCGATCGTTCGCTTGAAGCCGGCTTCCGCCGCGTCAAAGTTTTTCTTTCCGAATTCCGCCAGCGCGGCGGCAAAACTTTCGAGCCACGGATGCGCCGATCCGGGTGAACCGGTGATGACGACGAACTCAATCACCTCGACGAAATTTTCAAAACCCTTGAACTGATACTTGCCGACGGGCCGCAGCAGCCACTGGCCGTCGCCGGGCGGAATCGCGGCGCGCGTCATCAGCACGTCGGTGCCGAGCTGCTTGTTCAACCCTTCGAGGCGCGAGGCGAGGTTCACGTTTTCGCCGATGGCGGTGTAGTCGAAATGTTCGGTGCTGCCGACGTTGCCGACGACCACTTCGCCGGTGTGCAAACCTACGCGCGTGCGCAGCGCCAGACCGCCCTGCTTGCCGTTGAACTGCGTGACGTTCTGCTGAAACGCCAGCGCGGCCTCCAGCATTTTTTGCTGATGGTCGGGCTGAAGTTCGGGCGCGTTCCAAATGGCGAAGATGGCGTCGCCGATGATGTCCACGATGGTGCCGTCGGTCTGATGAATGCAGCGGATGGTCTTCTCGTAATAGGCGTTGAGGAGCTGCACGAGTTCCTGCGGATCGAGCTGCTCGGAGATGCGGCTGAACCCGGCGATGTCGCTGAATAAAATACTGACGACCTGCTTGCTGCCGCCGGGCTGGCGCAGGCCGGGCTCCTTCAAAATGCGTTGCACCTGCTTGGGTGAAAGGTAGAGGCCGAGCGATTGTTCGAGCAGCCGGTTTTGGATGTAGGAACTGACGGAGTTGAAAAAAATAGACCATAACCACGCCACTGGAATCTGCACCGCCACGAGGATGAGCCACGGAAACCAAATCCGGTGATGCCAAAATAAATAGTGCGCCAGCACCGTGACCGAAACAGCAGCGAGCAACGCCAGCCACGTCGCCGTCATCGGGCGAAAATGCGTCAGACCGATGCCCAGCAACAGTCCGGCCAGCAGCACCATCCATTTTTCCTGGACGAAGGAGGAGCGCATCAGCCAGTCATGGCGCAGCAGGTTCAGTAATTCGGTGGCCTGGACTTCGACTCCAGGAATAAAATTTCTCCCGGTATAAGGACTGCGGTATTCATCCTTACGATCGGCGGCAAAATAGGTTTTTATGTTTGAGCCGACGAGCACAACCTTGTTGCTGAAAAAACCGGCGGGACAGGCCACATTCGTTTCGATGGCCTGCCAGAAACTGACGCCGGGAATCGTGCCGGGAATCTTCTCTGATTTATCTCCGCTGACGAATACGAATGCGGGCGGGCCGTAATAATTCATCCATCTCCTGGTGTTGCGGTTTTCCAATTTCTCCGTCTCGGGAACACCCAGCAAGTGCGCCGCCTGCCAGCTCATGCTGGAAAATGGTTCCGCATTGGGATCACGCTCAACGTGAAGATGGCGCCGGACAGTCAGGTCTTCTTCGGTGTCGAGTTGCACGATTCCCCAGTCCGCCGCCGCATCCAGAAACGGATCAATCGCCCGGTTAACCGTCGGCGAGCCATCCGCCGTGTAATGGAACTCCGCCCCGAGAATGACCTTGCCATTGGCCTTGATGGCGCGGGCGAATTCCGCGTCGCCCTCCAGTTTCAATGAGTTCGTGTCGGTAAAAAGAATGTCGAACACTACGGCGCGCGCGCCTTCCGCCGTGAGGCGGTCAAGCAAACGCGCATACATCGCGCGATCCCACGAGGTGTTATAAGGCTGTTCGAGCTGGCTATACGAATCTTCATCTTGCCAGACCATCACCGCCTCGGTTGGTTTGGCCAGCTTTGGCTCCAAAAACGGCAGACCGCAGTTGATGAATGGCAAATCGTAGCTCGCGTTGATGACCTTGGAACCCAACGTGTCCGAAAACAGCACGACAAACCCCGCCGCCACCGCCAGCGCCGCGCCGACGCCGTAGCGGGCGAGCCAGGATTTGATTGGGCGGGTAAAGTTCACGTTTTGGTTTCGCGGCTGGATTTTTTACCGGTGGTGGTGCCGAAATGTAAAGCCAAGGCAACGGCGCTGACAAGACATTCAGCCGCGTCATTGGGCGCATCTGGACACTGCGCCCGAGGCCAGACGGTGTTTCGTTTGGAGTTCCGCCTTTAGGCGGCCCCGGTTTGGTGCGGAGGCCGAGCCGCCTAAAGGCGGAACTCCAAACGGGGGCAGTGTCAGGCACCCCAGCAGGCCGCGTCATTCCTCCGACAAGATTCTTGTTTGTCCGCAAAATAGAAGGTGGTATGTTCTTGGCACAATCTTGTTCGACTTATGAAAACCTCCAGTGCTGTAAAAAACTCCACCCGCAACCATTTTTCCCTCACTCTGCTCGGCTTGGCGCTGGCGGCGGGAATCGCGCCCCGCGCCGGCGGCGAGGTGGTGCTCAACACCATTGGCGGGAGCGGCGTCATCGGCCTGCGGTTCGCCCAAATCGTGCAGGCACCCTCGGCCATCACCGCCTCGAATTACACCGTTTTTGGAAAAGGCGCCGGCACCATCACCGTGACGAATGTGGTGCTGCAAAGCGACGAACAATCCGTGGCGTTATCGCTGTCATCGCCGGTTCCCGAATTTTTTGCCGTGGGTGTTTCCAATGTGCAGGACGGTTCCCCCACGACCATCAATACGACAGCGACCGGATACCTCAGCGACATCACGCAAACCAGCATCGGCACGGCGGGGGATCCGAGCCCCCTTGGTGAGGTTTTCACCATTTACAAGGATGCGTTTGACGTGACCGCGAGCGGGTCGGACATCGGCGGCACGAATGACCACTGCCATTTTATCTACCAACAGGTCATCGGCAACTTCGACATGGCCGCGCAGATTACTCGGCTGGATAATACGGATCCGCAATCCAAGGCCGGCCTGATGCTCCGCGAGAACACCAACGCCGGCAGCCGGATGATCCAGACCTGCTTGACCCCGACGCAGGGAACGAACCAGATTCAAATGTCCACGCGCAGCACCACCAACGGTGCCGCCTTCAGCCTGGGTTCACCCGTGTCAAACACGAACACGGCCAGATGGCTGCGGCTCGCCCGCACGAACAACACCTTCACCACTTATTATGGAACGAACGGCGTGAACTGGACGCAGAGTGGCACGATCGTTCAAACGCTCAACAGCCTGCTGCTCGTGGGCATGGCGGTGACGTCGCATCTCAACACGCATACCACCACGGCGTCGTTCAACAGCTTTGGCGTGGTCGGGGCGCGGCCCGGCGACGGCATGGTGCCGACGTTAAGCGTCGCGGTGTTTCAGCAGACCAACCTCATCGCAAAATGGCAGCGCACGCCGCGCGACTTCACCGTGCAGGTTTGCTCCAACTTGTTTTTTGCCAGTCCCACCAACACCGGCGGCGGCACCGTGAACGACACCAACGCGACGCAGTGGGCGTTTCTGGCGATCCCCGTTTTTGACACCACCTTGACGGGAACGAACGCGGCGATGCCGACGCCGGGACGCTACATGACCATCCCGATGAACCTGTATTCCAACAAACAGATGTTCGTGCGTCTCGCCCAAGTGGACCGGGTGATTCCCGATCCAATCAGCGTCACGGCTGGAACCATCTTTTCGCAGGCCAGTGGCAACCTGGGAACCACTACCAGCGGCTCGACCATCTGTAGCGTATCGGTGGATACGTCCACGGCGGTGGCCCAAGTCGGCGTCCCCATCCTCTGCCCGGCGGGAAAAACTTATCAATTCACCACCGCGCCCAGCGGCTCCACGTTGCAGACCGTCATTCTGGTTCGCAACTACCCGACCATTGGGATATCAAACTGTGACGCGTCATTTACCGCCGGCGGCACCAACAAATCGCAGGTCACCGTATTGCAAACCAATACCAGCGTCCTCGCCGGCTACACTTTCGTTGCCGCCGTGACCGCCACCTCGCCAAAACCAACCGCCACTTGTCCGATCAAGGTGCAAGTCAATTTTTGAACTGCAATGCTCCGGAGCCTTCGGGAAATTTCAAAACTGAAATTTAAGCCGGGTGTAAAACGTCCAGTCACGCGCTTTCATTCACAGTCCCGCACGGCGGACGCGCGGGCGGGGGAAACCGGGCGCGAGTGGTTCCAACCCCCATCAACTTCGCCAGACCTGACGGCGTGATTCTTTTTCGAGCGCGTCGCTGGCTGGACGTGGAAATGTAAAGCCATGGCAACCGCGCTGACAAAACATTCAGCCACCTCATTCAGCGGATAATAATATTTTGTTGTCCGGGTGCAGACCGATGTTATGTTGTCTGCGAAACCTGCCACCACTTATGAAAATTCCTGCCATGTTCCGGAACTTCATCTTGAAAAAAAAACTGTTTCCCCTGCTCTGCCTGCTGTTGCCAGCCGGAATTGCCCCCGGCCTGGCCGCCGTGGTTTCGGTGAACAGCATCAACAGCAAAAGCATCGGCCTGCAGTTCGATAATCTGGTGTCCGCGCCGTCCGCCGTGAACGTCTCCAACTACACCGTGTTCAGCAAAGGCACCGGCATCCTGGCCGTGACCAACGTGGTGCTGCAAAGCGATGGCATGCGCGTGGCGTTGCATCTGAATTCCAGCGTGGATGAATTTTTCGCCGTGGGCGCCTCCAACGTCATGGGTCCGGTCATCGGCACCAACAACGGAGTGATGACGGGTTTTGCGAGTGAATTCATCAGTGTGAGCCTCGGGACGGCGGGGAATCCGAGTCCCCTCGGCGACGTTTTCACCAGCAACCGCGATTCGTTTGATGTGACCGCGAACGGGTCGGACATCGGCGGCACGGACGACCACGGCCATTTCGTCTATGAACAAGTCATCGGCGACTTCGAGATGGCCACGATGATGACGCGGCTGGACAACACCGACCCACACGCCAAGGCCGGCCTGATGGTGCGCGAAAGCCTGGCCGCCGGCAGCCGCTCCTTCGGGATCTACTTCACTCCCGAGGCCGGCAGCCGGGAGATTCAAATGATCGCGCGCACGACCACCGACGGGTTCGCCCAATTTTTTGCCACCTCCGTGTCCAACGCCGCGTTCTCGTGGCTGCGCGTGACCCGCACCAACAATATTCTCAGCGCCTATTACGGAACAGACGGGTCAAGCTGGATCTTTGCCGGCTGCATTTCCATTGCTATTAGCAACACGCTGTATGCCGGCCTGGCGGCGACGTCGCACACCAACGGCCATGACACCACGGCGTCGTTCAACAGCTTCGGGGTGGCCGGCGCACGGCCCGGCGACAACGTGCTGCCGACGTTAAGCGTCGCGGTGTTTCAGACGACCAACCTCATCGCCAAATGGCAGCGCACGCCGCGCGACTTCACCGTGCAAGTCAGCCCCAGCCTGGTGTTGCCCGATCCCACCGACACCAACGCGATGCCGTGGGCGTTTCTGGCGGTCCCCGTTTTCGACACCAGCTTGACGGGCACGAACGCGGCGATGCCCACGCCGGGACGCTACATGACCATCCCGATGAACCTGTTTTCCAACAACCAGATTTTCGTGCGGCTCGCCAAAGTGGACCGGGTGATTCCCGATCCCATCAGCGTCACGGCCGGAACCATCTTTTCGCAGGCCGGCGGCTCGCTGAAAACCACCGCCATCGGCCCGAGCATCTGCGGCACGCCGGTGAACACCGCCTCGGCGGTGGCGCAAGTCGGCGTCCCCATCCTCTGCCCGGCGGGAAGAAAGTATCAATTTACCACCTCGTCCAGCGGCTCCGCGTTGCAGACCGTCATTCAAGTCCGCAACTACCCGACCATTGGAATATCCACCTGTGACGCTTCATTTACCGCCGGCAGAAACAAATCGCAGGTCACAGTGACGCAAACCGATGCCAGCATCCTCGCCGGCTACACGTTCATCGCCGTCGTAACCTCCACTTCGACCAAGCCAACCGTCACTTGTCCGATCAAGGTGACGATCAATTATTGACGGGCCATGCTCCGTGGCCTGCGGAGAATCAAAACTGGAATTTAAGCTGGGTGTAAAACGTCCGGTCACGCGGCCTTTCCTGATACAGATTCAGCGGGCTTAAATGATAGTTTTGAGCGGTGAGATTCAAGATGCCCACGGTGACTTCCATCTGCCGGTGCAGAAACCGGTAGCCCGCCAGCACATCGCACTGCCAGAAATTTTCACTGTTGTTTTCACTGTTGCGCGCCGGCGGGTAGCCGTGATTGTTCTGCAACGTCCAGGTGGCGTCCGCCTGCGCGAAAAATCCCGACGGATGCTGCCAGATGGCGCGCAGATCCAGATTGTGCATCGTGCCGGTCAGGGCGGTGCGCGCCAGGAACCCGTTCGCCGCCGCGTTGCCCGGCGTGATCTCGGTGAAACTGTCCGCCAGCCGGGCGCGGCTCAGGCGATAGATGGTGCCAAAGGCCCAGTCGCGTCCGACCAGTTGATGCGCCGACAGGGAAACCGTGGCCTCGCGGAAATTCAGCCGCTCGCCCATCTTGGAAAGGAACGGCCCGCCCAGAAGGTTGTATTCAAACGCGCCGTCCTGCCGCTGCACTCGCGACTTCAACAAGTCCGCCGCCACGGCCAGATAAGTCCGCGTGGGAAATTTTTGTTCCAGCGAAACGCCGTAGATCGTGAACGTCGCCCCGGCGTTCGCACCCGCGATGGATTCCGGGATCAGGCTGCGGAACGCCTGGTTGAAGCCCGCCACCTGCGTCGGTTCCAGTTGGAAGCTCTGGTCGAAACTCGCGCCGCCCACCGATTCCGAATACGCCGCGCGCACCGTCGTGTTTTTGAGCGGCGTCCAGATCACGCCCGCCTTGGGCAGCAGATGATAGCTCGTCACCGAGTTTTCATTCACCGGCGAGTAGCGGAAATTTTCCGGGATGACCAGATGGTCGTAGCTCACCCCACCGATCAGCCGCAGCGATTCGAGCGGCTGCCATTGTTCGTAGGCATAGACATTCTCGCGCTCGAACCGGGCGGAAACATTCTGGCTGGCGATGGTCGTCGCGGGGAAAAAACCAAATATGTTGATGTCAGTGGTCGTTTGCAGATTGGACGTGTCGAAGCTGCCGATTTGAAACCGCGCGCCCGCCACCGTCGTCCACTTGTGCGTCTGCCAGATTTGCTGCAGCTCGGTGGAATAAATCACCAGCTTGCTGCTGTAGTTCTCCGTTGCAATGAAGGGCAGGATTCCTTCAATGGTCTTTCCCGGCAATTCCCGGATCGTGAGAAAAGCGGACTGGCTCAACTGGTTCGGATTGGCGACCGCGAAGGTGTCCTCCAGCCGGCTGGCCAGCAGAAGCGTGTCCATTCCCGGCGCCCATTCGTGATGAAAGCCCGCGATGATGATCGGGGCCTGTTGTTCCCGGAAACGAAACGGCGCGCCGGCGGCGGTGGCCTGGTTGTAATACTGCGTCAGATTTCCCCCGCTGGAATTGTCGAAGCTGGCCTGGACATAAACGTTGTCCTTGGACGTGAGCTGCTGCTTCAGACGAAAATCATAGGCCACGTCCGTCAAGTCGCTGTTGGGCCGGTAGCCGTGCTGCGACAGATACGTCTGCTCCAGCGCGAAACTCGTGTTGCCATAGGTGCCGTATTCCGCCGCGCTTTGCCGCCAGTCGCCGTGGCTCCAATACTCCGTGCTGGAACTCACGCCCACGCCGTCGCGCTCGAACAGTTTTGAATACTCCTGCTGCGACACCTGCTGCGACAGCGTCCCGGCCCCGACCGGCGCGAGCAGGTTGGCCACAAGGTATTCGCTCACATACGGCGTCTCGTAACGCAGGTTGATCCGGTTCGGATCCCGCTGGTCGTAGAAACTGTTCGCCAGAAAAAGATGGGCGGAATAATTCGCGTAATCGGCATTCACCGCCTTCACCGCCTCGCGCAAACTCACGTCCGTCATGCCGTCGTCGCGGTAGATGTTCGCGAGGTTCGCGCCGCGCACGGCGCGGTCCTGGTCCAGCAGCAGCCGTGAGCGATACACGCTGCGGTTGTCGTTCAACGCCTGCGATTTTTCCAGATCACCCACCGCGTCGTTGATTCGATTTTCCTGCTGGTCCAGCAACGCCGCGTAGAGCCACACCGTCGGGTCGTTCGGATCCAGTTTCTTCGCCAGCGCGAATTCTTTTTGGGCATGACGGTTGTCGCGCGCGTTGCCGAACGCCTTGCCGAGATAACTCCGCAGCAGGGCGCGCTGCGGTTCGAGCGTCGCGGCGACCTGCAAATCGCGCCGGCCACCCTCGGCATCGCCCGCGTGGATGCGCACGAGGCCGCGCCCGAGCCACGCGTTCCCGAGTCCACCATCAATAGCAATGGCCTCGTCAAACTGCTGGCGCGCGGCGGAAACTTTATTCTGCGCGGCGAACAAAAATCCTTTAAGTGAAACCGCCTGGGCGTTGCGCGGAGAAATTTTTAACGACTTGTCCAAGGCCTCGCGCGCCGCCGGCACGCGGCCAAAACTGAATTCCAGTTCCGCCACGCGCGCCCAGCCAAAACCGAAATTCGGCGACTTGGCCACGGACTTCCGCGCGGCCTTGAGCGCCTCGTCCAGCTTGGAGCGCGACTGGAGATAGTAGGAATCCGCCAGCCACTCGGTCGCAGTGGTGGCGGGAGCCGGACGGATCCAAACTTCATTTTTCACCGCCGCCACCACTTCGCGGAGCGATTGACCGAGCGGCGAAGCGGCGGACAGCGAGTTGAGCTGCGCTGCTGACTGCTCCACCTGCCCGACCGCCAGCAGCAGCGCCGCGAAATAAATTTTCTCCGCGTCCGACGACGGCGCGCGTCCCGCCGGATAATTATCCAGCGCCCGCAATAAATCGCCGCTGCGATACGCGCCGAGCGAATCCGCCAGCGTCTGCTGCTCGCCGCCCGTCAAACCCAGTTCGTCCACGTCCAGAACACCCGGATAATACAGGCACCATTGGATGATATTGATGGCATTGATGACGGCGGTTTTCTTCGGCGGCTGGCCGGGTTCCACCACGGCCTGCTCGCCGGAAGCGAGGTCAACCGCACCCAATGAATTGGAAATGGAAAGCGCACCGTCAATCAACGTCACGACACTGCGCCCGTCATTCTCCGCGACGGCCAGATGAAACTCCGTGCCGCGGATCGCGCCGGACGACAGCGGCGTGCTGAACTCCACGTCCGCCGGACGCTCGCGGCTCAAGAAATAAGTCGAGCCGGATTTCAGATCGAGCCGCGCCGGTTTTCCGGGAGCGGACGGCGGCTGGACCACGAACGTGGTCAGCTCATTCACGCGCAGCACCGCGAGATTTGAAAACCGCACGACCGCGCGGCTGCGCAGGCCGGTGCGGACACGGTCGCCCAAATTCACGACGAGATTGGTCTGCGCGGCGAGCCATGGCGTGGTGCCAGTGCGGGAGATCTCCACCTTGCCCTCCACGGTGAGCAGGACGGACTCGTTGCCGCCGGCTTTTGTCGGGACGGGAGATTGTGCGGCAAGATTCAGCGAACCAGCGAGCCAGAACGCAAGGAAGGTGAATGCGATTTTCAAAGCAATGGTTTTCATAGGAGGGTT
>JAYVCM010000151.1:0-2873 GCA_043749955.1 Limisphaerales bacterium
CTCGGAGATTCTCATGCAGCTGGTTTCGGCGCGCAAGGCGCTCAAATCGCTGGCGGAAAATTTGATTCACTCCCATCTGCATCATTGCGTTGAAAGCGCGCAGACAAAGACCGAGGGGAAAAAGCAATTGCATGATTTGCTTGTGGTTTTAGAGCGTTACGTCGAGTGAGCGGGCGATCTGTTGAATTACCCGCTTCGCATCGCCGATGGCAGCAGTCAATCGCGACGGCGTCTAGTTATTGTCATCGATCCCGTTTTTTCTCCACCCATTCATAAAGCACCGGCAACAAAACAAGTTTTAGAAACGTCGAAGTCAACAGTCCGCCGATGACAACGACGGCCAATGGTCGTTGAACTTCCGCGCCCGCGCCGGTGGCAATCGCCATCGGGATGAATCCGAAGCTTGCCACAAGCGCGGTCATCAGGATGGGCCGCAGCCGCAGCAACGAGCCTTCGCGCACGGCGTCGCGCAAGGGCCTGCCTTCTTCTCGCAGTTGGTTGAAACACGAAATCATCACCAACCCATCCAGCACCGCCACACCGCTCAAGGCGATGAAGCCGACGGCGGCGGAAATGCTGAATGGCATTCCCAAAATCCACAGCGCAAAGATGCCGCCCGCCGCCGCCAGCGGAACGCCGGTGTAGATGATGAGCGTTTGCCGCACGCTGCGTAACGACAGGAACACGAGGACAAAAATCATCGCCAATGTCGCCGGCACGACCACGGCGAGCCGCGTCCGGGCTTCACGCAGGTGCTTGAACTGACCGCCGAATTCGATGCTGTAGCCTTCCGGCAATTCCACCGTCGCCTTCACTTTGGCTTCCGCCGCGCGCACGAAACTTTCCACGTCGCGCGTGGCAAGATTCACGAGAATGGCCGAGCGACGCTGGCCGAACTCGCGCATGATGGGTTCGGCAGTCGAGTTGGTTTTGAAGTCGGCCACCGCGCCGAGCGGCAACATGCCTTGCGCGCCCACGCGCACAGGCAACTGGCGGATCACGTCGTTATCCTGCCGCGCGGATTCGGGGAGACGCACCACCACGTCGAAGCGGCGATTGCCTTCCAGCAACGAGCCGACCGTCTCGCCGCCCAGCGCGGTTTGAATGGTCTTGTTCAAATCTCCGACATGGAGATTGTGATGACGCAGCACGTCGCGGCGCGGCTGGATTTCCAGCGTGGGCAAACGTCCCGACGGCTCGAACTCGACTTCTTCCGCGCCCGGAACTTTTTCAAGGACCGCTTTCACTTCGCCCGCGATTTTTTCCAGCGTGTCGTAGTCGTTGCCGAAAATTTTCACGGCGATGTCCGCGCGCACGCCCTCCATGAGTTCGTTGAAGCGCATTTCAATCGGCTGCGAAATCAGGAATTCATTTCCCGGCACCGCCTTCTCCAAAACATCCGTTATTTCCTTGGCCAGCTCTGCTTTTGTGTGCGCCCTGCCGTTTTCTTTATGCCATTCGGCGGGCGGTTTCAGCATGATGAAAGTATCCCCGAGGTTGACGCCCATCGGATCGGTGGCGACTTCCGGCGTGCCGAGGCGGGAAAAAATGGTTTCGATTTCCGGAAACTTTTCAGTCAAGGCCCGCTGCGCCTTTTCCTCAATGTCAATCGAGGCGTCGAGCGAAATGCTGGCGGGGCGGACGATTTGCACGGTGAGCGAGCCTTCGTCCAGTTGCGGCACGAACTCCGCCCCGAGCCGGTTGAAAACGAAAACGGACAAGACCAGCAACAGCACCGCGCCGCCCACGACGAACCAGCGGAAACGCAACGCCCAATCCAGCGACGGCGCGTAAAATTTCTTCGCCCAGCGCATGATGAAGTTGTCGCCGTGAAATTCGGCTGTGGCGGCGGGCGTCTCGCCTGCCGTAGAGGGCGGCATCCTGCCGCCCGGACTGGCGTTGAACACACGAGCGGCCTCCGAACTTTCCGCGAGCTTTGAAGTGGCGGCGTTTTTTCCGCCGGGCGGGACGCCCGGCTCTACGGCAGGCGAGACGCCTGCCGCCACACCGCCCAACGCGAACGAGCACAGCACGGGCATGAGGGTGAGCGTGAGCGCCAGCGCGCCACCCAATGCGAGCATCACCGTGACTGCCATCGGATGAAACATTTTCCCTTCAATGCCGGTCAACGACATGATCGGCAGATAAACCATGCCGATGATCAGCACGCCGAAGAACACCGGGTTTGCCATCTGTTTGCTGGCGGCGAGAACCGTCTGTGCGCGTTCTTCCGTTGTGAGTTTGCGCCCGAGGCGGCCTTGTTTCTCCGCCATCTGGCGCACGATGTTTTCCACCATCACCACCGCGCCATCAATGATGAGACCGAAATCAATCGCGCCCAGGCTCATCAGGTTGCCGGAAATTTTCCCCTCCACCATGCCGGTCATGGCGAAAAGAAACGACAGCGGAATCGCCAAGGCCACAATGAGCGCCGCGCGCCAGTTGCCGAGAAATGCGAGCAGGATGACCACGACGAGAATCGCGCCTTCAAAAAGATTTATCCCGACGGTGTGAATCGTGCGGTCCACCAAATCCGAGCGGTCGTAAAGCGAACGGATGACCATGCCCGCCGGCAGCCGCCCTTGAATCTCCGCCAGCCGTGCCTTCACCCGCATGGCGACGAGTCGGCTGTTTTCGCCCGCAAGCATCATGGCCGTGCCGAGAACGGCTTCCTCGCCATCATGCACACCCGCGCCAGTTCGGAATTTCGTGCCGATGGCCACGTCCGCCACGTCGCGCACGAGCAGCGGTTCGACGCCGCCCGCAAATTTCACCGGCAGTTCCGCGATTTCCTCCATCGTTTGCACGCGGCCCAGACCGCGAATGACGACCTGCTCCGATTCGCGGTTGACCGTGCCGCCGCCGGAGTTGTC
>JAYVCM010000152.1:0-8312 GCA_043749955.1 Limisphaerales bacterium
GAGGGCGGTTCGCGCCTGCGTTCGCAGGGCAACGGCGAGGCCGGCTTTCGCGGCGGACCGTCCGGCGATTTATATGTCGTGCTGTTCGTGAAGCACCACGAGATTTTCAAGCGCGAGGGCGACGATTTGATCTGCGACATCCCGGTGAGTTTTGTGCAGGCCGCGCTCGGTTCGGACATCGAGGTGCCGACGCTCGAAGGCCGCGCGACGATCAAAGTTCCCGCCGGCACGCAGCCCGGCACGACCTTCCGCGTCAAGGGCAAGGGCATAAAAAATCTGCAAGGCTACGGCCACGGCGACCTGAACGTCCGTGTGCAGGTGGAAGTGCCGACGCATCTGAACGGCGAGCAAAAAGCCAAGCTCAACGAATTCGCCGCCCTGTGCGATGGCAAGGAAGCGCCGCTCGCGCACGGATTTTTTGAGAAGGCGAAGACGTTCTTCAAGTGACGAGTGATGCGTGATGCGTGATGCGTGATGCGTGATGCGTGAAAAAATTTCTGGTCACGCATCACGCATCACGCATCATCCCGTTATGCACCGCTTTTATCTGCCGCCGGAAAGCTGCCGGGGAAATCCGCTGCGGCTCGACGGACGCGAGGCGCACCACGCGCTGCACGTCCTGCGGCTGAAACGCGGCGAACGCGTCACCGTCCTCGACGGCGCGGGCCATGAATTTCTCTGCGACGTGGAGAATGCCGCCAAGGATTCCCTCACGCTCGCGGTGAAGGAAAAGAAATCCACGCCCGCACCCGCTTGTTCCCTCACGCTGCTCGTCGCCATTCCCAAGGGAAAAATCATCGAGGACATCATCCAGAAAGCGGTGGAGTTGGGTGCGAACCGCATCGTGCCGCTGCTGACCGAACGCGTCGTGACACACCTCGACGGCGCGGGTGCCGAGGGCAAGCGCGAGAAATGGCAGGGCGTCGCCATCGAAGCCATCAAGCAATGCGGCGCAACGTGGCTGCCCGTGGTGGACGCGCCGCAGAGCATCGCGGAATTTCTGGCGCGCGGGGAAAAGCTGGAGCTCTCGCTTGTCGGTTCGTTGCAGACCGAGTGCCGCCATCCGAGCGAATGGATTTTGGAATTTGAGCAGCAGCACGGACGGTTGCCGCACAGCGCAGGCGTGTGGATTGGGCCGGAAGGAGATTTTACGCTGGCCGAACTGCAGACCATCGAAGCCGCCGGGGCGAAACCCGTGACGCTTGGCGCGCTGACCCTGCGCGTGGAGACGGCGGCGATTTATTGCCTCTCGTTTTTGAATTACGAATTACAGAAGTGATGCGTGGATAGTCAAAAGACAGAATGATTGATGGCAGAATAATAGCGGAATAGTTTTCCATCATTCTGCCATCCATCGTTCTGTCAGTTTTTCTGTCCGGCGCTGAACCAAAACGCGGAAGGCGCGGCTGCCTCTCGTTTTTGAATTACGAATTGCGGCGGGGACCGGAGCGCGGACGGGCAATCCCAACGGGATTGTGTCCACCAGGGTTGTCCCGCAGCGCGGGAAGCTACCCTGGGTCAGCCGCGATAAATTCCACCAACCCCAACGGGGTTGCGTCGCGGTTGGGCGACGAAAGGCCGCAACCCCGTTGGGGTTGGGGAAATCCCGGACGACGTCAACCCAAGGTAGCTCGTGCCTCGCAACCTTGGGCTTTGGGACGGAATCCCTTTGGGATTCTTTTGCCAATGCTGCCACCGCCTTGCCCGCTTGGGCCGTGGAACCGCTGCGCGTGGATGAAGTCCTCAGCGTCCGCGTTGCTGGCTGAAGTTTCCGTGGAGACGGCGGCGGTTTTATTGCCGCTTGTTTTTGAATTCCTGAAAATAGCCCAGTGCTTTAGCTCTGGGTAAATCGTCCAACAAACCCATCTAGTCCCGTCAGGGACGAAAGAAATTGTCTGCTGTCCCTCATGGGACTTGGAAAGAAGGGTGGCGTTTTTTCCCAGCCATAAATGGCTGGGCTATTTTCAGCGCTTCACCCGCCCGGTTTCCACGTCGAGTTGTCCAGCAGTTCGATGCCGGGTTTCAGGAAGCGGATGCGGCGGCTTTTGTAGAGCGCGGCGAGGGCGAGCTTGAAGGCGTTCTTGCTCACGCCAAATTTTTCGCGGATGACGGCGGGGGAAGTGTTGTCGTCAAAATCCAGCCGGCCACCGTTTTCTTCCAGCGCGCGGACGATGAGCGATTTCAGCGGCAGCACGCGCTTGTAGCCGGCGGCGTCGAGGCGCAGATCAATCTTGCCGTTCGCGTTGATGAGGCGGATGAAACCTTTGAGGCTCTGTCCCAGTTCCAGCGGCGCGGCGAGGTTGTCGTGATAGAGCAATCCCAGATGCGCTCCCTCCACGATGCAGGAATATCCCAGCGGTGTGTGGGTGGCGACGAGGAGGTTCACCTGCTGGCCGGCGACATAGGCGGGCGGCTCGGTGCTCAAGTGGCGTCGCAACCGCGTGCTGGCAATGATGCGATTGCTCTTTTCATCGAGGCAGACGGCCACCACGACTTTCTTGCCGGCGCGCACGGGCTTTTCCTGTTCGCGGAACGGCAGGAGCAAATCCTTGGAGAGTCCCCAGTTCAAAAATGCGCCGACGCGCGGGTTCACGCTGATGACGTCGAGGCAGGCAAACTCGCCGACTTCGGCCAGCGGTTTTTCCGTGGTGGCCACGAGCCGGTCTTCGGAGTCGCGATAAACAAAAACGTCGAGCTTGTCGCCGGGGCGGAGGTCGGCGGGGATGTAGCGTCCGGGCAGGAGAATTTCGCCGAGCGCGCCGCCGTCGAGATACAGACCGGGAGTGGATTCGCGGACGATGGAAAGAAAGTTGCGTTTGCCGAAGGTTGCCATGACGCCGCAGGATAAACCGGCAGGCGCAAATTCGAGAGCTAAAAAATTAGATGTGCCGGGAATGGCGGAGGAGAATCACTCCGCCGACAATGGCGGCGAAGACGACGGCCACCACCAGCACGATGATGATGGTTTTGATCCTTCGCTCGCGCTGCCATGGCTGCAAACGAGGGAACAGCACTTTGCCGAGATGCTTCAGTGGCATTGTATTTTTTCCTTTTGATTCAGGCGGGCAAGTATAGCCGGTATTTCCAGCAGCGGCGATTTATTTCAAATTATTTCCATTCGATGGGCGCGTGCCTGACACTGATCTTAATTTTCGGGCGAAGGCAGGAATTTCCCCTGGCCCGGACAGGCTGGAAGCGCTGTCCTACTTTGACTGCACCAAAACGCGGAAGGCGCGGCCCAGATGTTCCGGGTGCGTGAGGGTTTGGAACTGGCGCGTCTGCTTCGCATCCCAGTTGGCAAACGATTTTTCGTTCACGGCTTTTTCCAAAATCCGGGTCAGGAACTGTGGCTGGGTGCAAAAGTTTTCCGTCCTCAATCCGGCGGCCTCGCCAATTTTTTGGAGCGCGGAGAAATTGACGTGCGCGGTCAGATCCTGTTCGCCGGGATTCGACAGCAGGTCATCGGTGACGCGATGGCGGTGATACGCGCGGAGCGTGCCGCGCGTGCGGCTGGGCGAAAACATTTCGGCGTCGGTGAAGCCGTAGTCAATCGCGAGCAGTCTGCCGTGCGCCAGCATTCCGGCGGCGGCGCGCCACCAGGTTTCGGCGGCGGGGCTGGTCTCAATCGTGTAGCCGTCGGGCAGCACGGCCAGAAGCGAGGATGGCAGATGGAGGATGGAGGATGGCAACGTGAGGCGTCCACCCTCCGCAGTAGTGCTACGGAGGACGGGTGAGGCGTGAGGCGTGAGGCGTGACCAGACAAATTTTTCGCCGGCGAGCGTGACGCCCCACTCGAACCAGATTTTTTCCGGCGCGTCCCAGCCGAGGCGGTGGACAGGGAAGGCGTCGAGAAGCTCGTTGCTGAAAAAAATGCCGGTGAGTTGAGGGTTGGGAGTTGAGAGTTGAGAGTCCAGCCAGCGGACGTTTGAAAATTTTTTCAAGGTCTCCCGCTGCCATGCCTGGCGGTTCGCCGACTGTTCCAGAATCCAATATTCCAGTTCGGAGAAAAGTTTCGGGCGATACAGTTGCAGCCAGTTCAAAATGTCTGCCGCCAGTTTGCCATCGTGCGCGCCCGCTTCCATAATCGCCAATCGCCGATCGCCAATTGCCAATTCGGAATCAGCAATCGCCAATCGCCGATCGCCGATCGCCAATTCGGAATCAGCAATCGGCAATCGGCAATCGGCAATCGGCAATTCCCCGAGCCATTCCGCGAATTGAAACGCGAGCAGTTCGCCGAACAGGCTGCCGGTGCTGACGCTGGTGATGAAATCGCCGCCGCGCCCGACGGTGTCCTTTTGCGATTCATAATAGCCAGTATCGGGACAGTAGAGCGCGAGTTCCATGAAGCGCGCAAAAGAAATGACGCCGTCTTTGCGGATTTCTTCGCGAATTTGTTCGGCGGGCATTTTCATTGCTTGCAGGACGGCATGGCTTTGATTAGTGTCGCGGCAACCGAGAGGACTTATGGCAAAAATTGACGCGTTTTTCAACCTGATGTTTGAGCAAAAGGCTTCCGACCTTCACATGTCGTCGGGCAACCCGCCCATGATGCGCATCCACGGCGACCTCCAGCGCGTGGATTTTCCGCCGCTGGAAAGCGACGCGCTCAAGGCGATGCTCTACGAAATCGCCCCCGACTACAAAATCAAATCGTTCGAGGAAACGGGCGACGTGGACTTCGGCTACGAGATCCCGAACATCTCGCGCTTCCGCGTGAATTTTTTCAACGAGAAGAACGGCATCGGCGCGGTGTTCCGCCAGATCCCCAGCCGCGTGCTGTCGTTCGAGGATTTTGAAAAGCTGGAGGCGCCGCTGCCGCCGGTGTTCAAAAAATTCGCCATGTTGCACCGCGGGCTGGTGGTCGTGACGGGCCCGACGGGTTCCGGCAAATCCACCACGCTCGCGGCCATCGTGGACTACTGCAACCGCAACCGCAAAGACCACATCATCACGCTGGAAGACCCGATCGAGTTTGTCCATGAAAGCAAGAACTGCCTCGTGAACCATCGCGAAGTCGGGGTGCACACCAAATCATTTGCCTCCGGCCTGCGCGGCGCGTTGCGCGAGGACCCGGACATCATCCTCGTCGGCGAAATGCGCGACTTGGAAACGATTGAACTGGCGATCACCGCCGCCGCGACGGGCCATCTGGTTTTCGGCACGCTGCACACGCAGAGCGCGGCCAAGACGGTGGACCGCATCATTGACGTTTTCCCCGCCGACCAGCAGAACAAAATCCGGCAGACGCTGTCCGAGGCGTTGAAAGGCGTCGTGGCGCAGACGCTGTTCAAGCGGTCGGACAAGAAGGGCCGCGTGGCGGCGTTCGAGATCCTGGTGTTCAACACGGCCATCGCCAACCTCGTGCGCGAAGGCAAGACCCACCAGATCCAGGGCATGATCCAAGTCGGCAAAAAATTCGGCAACCAGCAGTTGGACGACCACATCCTGGAGCACGTCCGCATGAAGCGCATCACGCCGGAGGACGCCTACGACAAGTGTCTCGACAAGAAAAAATTTCGCACGCTGCTGGCGCATCCGCCAGAGGACGACGAGAACCTCTGATTTATGCGCCGCGCGGAACTCGACCAGGTTTTGACCACGATTCTGGCTTCGCAGCCGGAAGTTTCCGACGTGCTGTTTGTGGCGGACCGCCCGCCGCAGGTGGAGGCCTACGGCGAACTCAAGCCGGTGGTGCTGGATCCGCCGATTGAAAAACTCACGCCGTTCCAGATCGAGACCATCGCGGTGAACATCATCGGCGACAACGCGTGGCAGATCGAGGACTTGATCCGCCACGGTTCCTGCGACGCCTCCTATGCGCTGGGCGACCAGGCGCGTTTCCGCGTGAATGTGTTTTCGCAGCGCGGAAATTATTCCATCGTGTGCCGCCAGTTGAACGCCACCATCCCGACCCTGGAGCAGTTGAAGCTCCCGGCCATCCTGAAGGAGATCCCCAAGGAAAAAACCGGCCTCGTGCTGATCACCGGCGCGACCGGTTCCGGCAAATCCACGACGCTCGCGGCGATTCTCGACGAGGTCAACCGGCATAAGGCCGTCCACGTCGTCACGCTGGAAGACCCGGTGGAATATCTGCACCAGCACAACAAGGCCACGTTTAACCAGCGCGAACTCGGCGTGGATTTTGACACCTACGCGAACGGCTTGCGCGCCGCGTTGCGCCAGGCGCCCAAGGTGATTTTCGTCGGCGAAATGCGCGACCGCGACACGGTGCGGATCGCGTTGAGCGCGGCGGAGACGGGCCATCTGGTGTTGAGCACGCTGCACACGATCAACGCGGGCGAAACCGTCAACCGCATCCTCGGCATGTTCGAGCCGGACGAACAGGAGCAGATCCGGATCCGGCTGGCGGATTCCCTGCGCTGGGTGGTCAGCCAGCGGCTCGCCCCCAAAATCGGCGGCGCCCGCACCGCGCTCATCGAGATCATGGGCGCGAATCTCCGCACCGAGGAAGCCATCCGGCTGGGCGAGAGCGAGGGCAAATCATTTTACGAGATCATCGAGGCGAGCAGCACGTTCGGCTGGCGCACGTTTGACCAGGCGTGCCTTGAAGCCTACGAAGCGGGCCTGATCTCGGATGAAACCGCGCTGCTTTACTGCACCAAGCGCAGCGTGGTGGCGCGCGGCATGGACAATTCCAAAAAATCGCGCGGTGAAATGAACAACACCGCCGGCTCGCTCCGCATGAGAGTGGCCGGCCCGTCGGGCGGCGGCTCCGCCACCGCTCCCCCACCCGTATTGAAATTCAAATGACCGGCTCCTTTGATTTTGTCGGCAGCGGCGACAAGCCCGCTTTGATCGCGTTCTCCACGCCCGCCTGGATGGAATCCGCCAAGGCCGCGTTGACGGAACTCGGCTACAAGGTCCACACCGCCGCCACGCACAGCGATTTTATTCTGCGCTTCAGCCAGGTGCAGTATCAGGTCGTGCTGGTCGAGGAGCTTTTTGGCGCGAATCGCATCGAGGAAAACCTCACGCTCAAGTCGCTTCAGAACATGACCGTCGGCCTGCGCCGGCACGCCACCGTGCTGCTCATCGGCGACTCGTTCCAGACCTTCACGCCGATGGAGGCGTTCAAGCACAGCGTCCACGCCGTCATCAACAGCTCGGAACTGTTCCTCCTCAAGCAGCTCGTGGAAAAGGCCGTCTCGGAAAACGCCGTCTTCCTCTACAACTTCCGCGAGATCCAAAACCGCGTCCTCACCAGCGGCAAGAACTGACCTCGTTGTTTCAGGGTTTGGAGTGTTTATAAATTGCGCGTGCTGAGGCCGGCCGGAGTCCGCTTGGGTAAAATGATTGGGATTGATTTACGACCTGCTTTTAACGGCGACATGGGTGAGCAATCCGCGGCTGGCGAAACCGGTGAAGTTGTCCAAAGTCTTCAAAAAGTCACTCCGCAGGACTGGCAGATGGCGGAGGTTCCACAGCAATTCCGCGTGCGTCCAGGCGGCGTCCCGTGCCGCCCGAACACTCCACATTGCCAGCCGGTCGTCCAGGGGACCGGCGGCTGCGTCCACGACCCCGATCAGCCCGGTTGTGAACTCTTGCTTCACCTGGGTTTCCACCGCCTCCAAAATCCCATTGACCCGCTCGTAGTCGGCGTGATGACGGTCGCCGCGATTCGGGGCGCCCCCGGTTGCCTGATAGATTTGAACAATGGCAGCCGGCAGGTCACGATTGATATGTGCGTTCATGCCGGCCAGGGCAAATTGTATCTTCGCCAGGCATTTGTCCGGCCGGGCCGCGAACAACGGACGCCAGGCGGAAGGCGCGGCTGAAACATTCGACTCGGCTTTCCCAAGCGCGTCCAGATAGAGATTGGCAAAAACCACATCGAGTTGCGAAAGCCAGGGACTGTCGTTGAAAGTTGCTTTGCCCAGCGAGTCCCGGACTGCCGTGGTGACTGCCAGATAAAGGTGGTTGAACCACTTCAGCCCATCGTCATCGGCCAGAAGTTGGTTGATGTCTGTCAGCGTCTGGATCACATCATCCACTGATCCGGCGGGCCGCCGGGCGATTATATCTGCAAGTGTTGTCATCTGTGAGTTGGATGTCTAACCAAGTTGTCCCGCGGCTGTCTGGCGTGAAAAGTTTAGCCGGGGCGGATATGCGTGTCTATGATTAAGCTGGAACCATGCAGTCAACGTAAAGGACGCAGGCCACGGACACACTGAACACGCGGCCGGAGCGCGGCATTTATGCCGCTTCAACGTCCGCACGGAAGGGTTGGTTCAAATGAATTCGGTGCCTCCTGCAATTCGCTTGGTGATGCGGCATAAATGCCGCGCTCC
>JAYVCM010000153.1:0-5554 GCA_043749955.1 Limisphaerales bacterium
GCTGGACTGCTGATACGCCGCGCTCATCACCATCAGCTTGAGCATTTTTTTCTGCGACCAGCCTTGCTTCACAAATTCCACCGCGAGCCAGTCGAGCAAATCCTGATGCGACGGCAAATCGCCTTGAAAACCAAAATCACCCGTCGTCGGCACGATGCCGCGTCCGAACAACGCCTCCCATTCGCGGTTCATGATCACGCGGCCCGTGAGCGGATTGTTTGCAGACACCAGCCACTTCGCGAGCGCGAGGCGCTGCTTCGACTCGCCCTCCGGCAACGGCGGCAAAAAGGCCGGCACGCCCGGCTTCACTTCGGCTTCGGTGCTCAAAAATTCGCCGCGATGATGCAGAAATGTTTTCCGCTCCTGTCCCGGCGGACGTTCCTGCATCACGAGCGTCGTGGAAAATTTCGGCATTGTTAGCCTGTCAATTTCCTCGCGCGGTTTCGCGAAATCGGGAGCCAGCAAGGCAAACTGCCGGAGCAACAGTTCGCGGTCGGGCGAAACATTCGTCGAGGCGAACAAGGATTTTAATTTCTCCTTGTCAGAATATTTTCCGAGCACCGCCAACGCTTCGTTGTCGAGTTTGGCAGCCTGCGCGTTGACGTTCGTCGTCACCCAAATCCGAAAACGTCCGAGACCGGCGGCGTAATATTTTTCGCAGATCAAATCCAGTTGCAGCTCGTTTGAGGTCGTGAGGCCTTGAGCGAATTGAAAAACTGCATTTTGTGTTTTGCCCGTGCCGTCCCCGATGGACCAGCCGGTTTGGGCATCGTCATCCAAAGTTTTGGCGGCATTGTTTTCCTTCTCGGCAAAACCTTCCGTGGCGTTGGTGAGGGTGACGGGCCGGCCATCCGCTTTCAGCCGGATCGTGGAGAGCCAAAAATTTCCCGGCTCGCCTTCGTAATAAACCGACCCCGGCCCGCCGTTGGGCAGGCGGTCATCGGGCAACATTTCCAAACGGATGGCTTTGATCCCGGCGGGCAGGTTTTGAAATTTCACCGTGTAGGTGTCGCTCTTGGTGAAATCGCCGCTGCAAAATACCGAGCCATCATCCTGAATCGTCAGGATCGGCGCGGTGCTGCTGGCGGACGCCGGACGCAGCGGCAGCCAGTTGGCAGTCGTCGGCAACTGCTCCGCGAGCCATCGCACGCAACGCTCGTCGCGCATTTCACGGCGGCGCTGCTCTGCGACATTTTTGTCCGCAAGTTCATCGCCAAAGCTCACGCGGAAACGGCCCAGCGTGTGATGCGAACCGAAATTCTGCGCGAGCCGGATGGTGATGGCCGTGGAATTTTTCAGCTCCAGCGGTTCGGCGAGCGCGAAGATGGCGTGGCGATGTTTCATCGCTCCGCCCGGCCCGTCAATCGCCCAGCCGGTGTCGGACTTGCCATCAATGGCATTGGCCACGGGAAATTTTTCCTGGGAAAAATCCGCCTGCGCGCTGGAAAATTTCACGCGGCGCGGCGCGGCTTCGTGGTTCGTCGCGGGCACTTCCATTTCCAGTTCGCTTAACACAAAATTTCCGTTGTCCGCGCGGCCCGGGCCGCCCTTGCCACCTTTGTCGTCCGGGATCGCCTCGATTTGAACATGGGTGATGCGTTGCGGCGGCAGCTCGAATTTCAGCGTGTAAACATCCTTGTCGGGATTTGCACCGCCGACCCGGATCGAACCATCAAACAAATTTTCCGCCACCGCGCCGTTCGTTGAAACAAATTCCGCCGCGCCGGGAATCTGCCAGTTGACGTGAACCGGCAGCGGGAATTTGTCCGGCAACGCGGCTTCGAGCGCGCCGATTTTTTCCTGAATTTTTTTTCGCTGCTCCGCGACGGACGGCCCGGTGATTTTGAAATTCGGCTCGATGGCGTTGTCGAGGCACGCCATGAAACGATAATACTCGGCGTGCTGGATGGGATCGTATTTGTGCGTGTGACATTGGGCGCAGGCCATCGTCAGCCCGAGCCACGAAGTCGCGGTCACATGGACGCGATCCACCATGGAGTAGAAACGGTATTCGAGCGGATCAATCCCGCCTTCCTCGTTGATCATCGTGTTGCGATGAAAACCGGTGGCGATGATCTGTTCGCGCGTGGCGTTCGGGAGCAGGTCGCCGGCGATCTGCTCGATGGTGAATTCGTCGAACGGCAGGTCGGTGTTGAGCGCGTTGATCACCCAGTCGCGCCACGGCCAGATGGAGCGCGGACGATCCTTCTCATAACCGTTGGAGTCGGCGTAACGCGCGAGGTCGAGCCAGCGCCGCGCCCAGCGTTCGCCAAAATGCGGCGACGCGAGCAGCTCGTCCACGAGCCGTTCGTAAGCTTTAGGTGACGCATCGTTCACAAATAAATCCGCCTGCGCCGGCGTCGGCGGCAAGCCGATGAGATCGAGATAAACGCGGCGCACCAGGGAAAATTTATCCGCGCGCGGCGAAGGTTTTAGATTTTCTTTTTCCAGCCGGGCGAGGACGAATTGATCAATTGCATTCTGCGGCCAGGAGGTGTCGTGAACGCTTGGCAACGGCGATTGTTTCGGCGCAATGAAAGCCCAGTGCGGTTTGTATTCCGCACCTTCGGTTATCCAGCGTTTGAGAATTTCCCTGTCGGCCGGCGTCAGCGGATTTTTCGCGCCCGGCGGCGGCATCCGGTCGTCTTCATTGTCGGCGAAAATCCGGCGGACGACCTCGCTCTCTCCGGGTTTGCCAGGAACGATTGCCAGCTCGCCAGACTTCGCGGGCTGGATTGCATTTTCGCGGACATCGAGCCGCAGCTTCGCCTTGCGCGCGCCCTCGTCCTGGCCGTGGCACTTGAAACAATGGCTGGCGAGAATGGGCCGCACCTCGCGCGTGAAATCAACCTTCGCCGCTGCCGATGGCTCGGATGGTTTTGTGTCCGCAGCCTCCGTGCGCGCTGCGATCAGGCAGGCGACCGCAAGACCAAGCCCGCGCGCGAACTTTATTTTGAATGAATGGCTCAAACTGAAATGGCTTTGGCAGAAATTATTTTGCAGCCGCGCCGCCGTTCGCAACCGGATCAGGCGGTCTCCCGGCGATGTGGCTGCGCGCATTTTAGTCCCAGCCCTGCGCAGCGTCCACTGAAACCGCCGGCTGTTTCGAGCGAGGTTCATTTTGATGGCGCGAGCGGAGCGCGGCCCCACACGCGGGGCCGCTTCAATTCACAAACTGCAAGCGGCCGTGGGTTTTCTACGCCACCCGCCACCGTGCGCGCTCCCAGCCAGACCAGCAGGCACCGTCCTCCGCGCAAAAATGTTGAGTCGTTCAGGCGCATTTGAATTTCCGCAGTATTCGGCTTCTTGCAGTATAAAAATTGGCGTGTGTGTAGTGTGTCCGAAGCCGCAGTTCATACAAGCTGATCTGGTTCGCTTTCAGCGATCGCGGCTTTGACCCGGCCACCCCCACGGTGCTGATTCAAAAGGGACGGCTCAAACCGCCGGGCGTCGCAGCAGCGACGCCCTGCCAAATTCCAACCCGTCCGTTCGGCTCGGTATTATTTAGCCGTCAGCGTTTCCGGCGAAGTCAACGCCGAGCTGGGCGGCAACGATTCCGGCGCTGTGCCGAGCGAACGGTTCGGCGTGTTGCCCATCTGCAATTCCAGTGTGCCGCCGCTGGCGATGTCCGCGTGGCGAAACCAGATTTGATCGAGCGGCCTGCCGTTGAGCTTCACGCTCTGGATGTATTTGTTGTCCGCCGAACTGTCCTTCGCGATCAGGGCAAATGTTTTTCCATTTTCCAAGCGGATGGTCACGCGCTTGAACACCGGGCTGCCGAGGTCATACACCGGCACGCCGGGCGTGACGGGATAAAAGCCCATCATCGAAAACACCACCCACGCGGTCATGCCGCCGCCGTCTTCGTCGCCGGGAATGCCGTGGATGTCGTCGGTGTAAAACGCCGCCAGCAAGTTGCGAATCTGCTTCTGCGTTTTCCACGGTGCGCCGACGCGGTTGTAAAGATACGGCGTGCTGAAGCTCGGTTCGTTCGCCATCACGAACTGGCCGACCAACCCCGTCGAGTCCGGGAACTTCGCCCAGTATTCATATTTGCTGCGATCCAATCCGGCGCGGAACATTTCATCGAGCTTCGCCTCCGCCGCCTTGCGTCCGCCCATCAAGTCGAACAGTCCGCCGAAGTCGTGCAGCACATCCCAGTTGTAAGTGTAGGCGTTGTTCTCGTCGTAGTAAGCGCGCCCGCCCTGACCGCCGCCGAACTTGGGATCGAACGGTTCAATCCATTTTCCCTCGGCGTCCTTCGGCCACATAAAACCCTCCTTCGCATTCCACACATTTTTGTAGAAGCCCGCGCGTTTCATGAACAGGCTGTAATCTGAATCGTGTTTCGTGACCTTCGCGAGCTGCGCGATGCACCAGTCGTCGTAACTCGTGCCGAGCGTGACCGCGACGGACTGTCGGTTCTCACGCGGATGCACCAATGGTTCGGTCTCCTTCGCGTCCGGCCAGAGCGACGGGAAGTAACCATGCTCCGTGTAGAAATCATCGAGCGCGCATTTCGGGCCGTTGCGCCACGGCAGCAGTGTGGCTTCGAGGGAATTTTTGCGCAGACCGGCGTAAGCTTTCGCCACATCGAAATCGCGGACGCCTTTGAACCACGCATCCGCGAACCAGCCCGCCGCGTGGTTGCCATTCATGCAAGGGTTATCACCCCACATCACGGCGAAGGACGGCATCCAGCCGGATTGCTCATACATGCGGACGTAAGATTGCAACTGGTCGGCTTCCATCGTGGGGTTGAGGATCAGGTGCAGCGGTTCGAGCGCGCGGAACATATCCCAAATCCAGTTGTCCACGTAGAACGGGCGCGCGTCCGCGTGAACCTGGTGATCGAATGAGCTGTAGTAACGTCCACCCTCCGTGATGTTGATCATGCGCTCGTAACAACGATAGAGCGAAGTGTAGAACACGCGGCGTTGCGCGTCCGTGCCGCCTTCGACTTTGATCTGACCGAGCACTTTGTTCCAACGCTCCATCGCGGCGCTCTTGATTTTGTCGAAACCCCATGCGGGGATTTCCTGCTGCAAATTTTTCTTGGCCTGCTCGACACTGATGAAGGAGATGCCGTAGCGAAATCCCAGCGCGCCGGCGTCGGCTTGCGCGACGAGGCGTTTCTTCTCGCTGCCAGTCGCCGTGAATTTCACCGGCGCGCTGAATTCGCCATAGACATACGCCTTCATGTTGTTGAAGCGTTCTTCGCCCGACACGGCGTTGTCGCCCACTGTTTGCAATTCGCCGGGATGCACGTTGGCCAGATGCACGGAAGCTTTGCCGTCGGGGAAGGTGAATCGGAAATAACCGCACCGCTCGGCGGGCGTGAACTCCGTGCGAATCAGCGATTCATCAAAGCGCGTCGAGTAGTAGTAAGGCGTGGTGACTTCCTGATCCCACGCGGCGGGCGCGGCGCTCGCACCGGGCATGATGGAAAATAATTCCCCCAGCCGATGCGAAATAATGGTGAGCGGGAATGAACGGATCTGGTCGTCCAGTTGGTCTTTCCGCACGGGATAGACACGCACCATGCTGTTGGGCA
>JAYVCM010000154.1:0-3807 GCA_043749955.1 Limisphaerales bacterium
GCGTTCCTCTGCCGCCAGACGGATTTGATCGAAGCCGCCGTCGCCACCGGAAAAATCGTCAATCTCAAGAAAGGCCAGTTCCTTTCGCCGAAGGAAATGGGGCGCGTCGCGGAAAAGGCGCGGCTCGCGGGCGGCAAAAAAATTCTCCTGACCGAGCGCGGCACGACGTTCGGCTACAACAATCTCGTGGCTGACATGCGCTCGATCCCAATCATGAAGTCGTCCGGCTTTCCCATCGTGTTTGACGCGACACATTCGGTGCAACTGCCCGGCGGCGGCGGCGACCGGACCACCGGCCAGCGGGAATTCGCGCCGGTGCTGGCGAGCGCGGCGCTGGCGGTCGGCGCGAACGGGCTGTTCATCGAGACGCATCCCAAGCCGGACGAAGCCTTGAGCGACGGGCCGAACATGATTCCGCTGGCGGAGATGGCGGGGACGCTGCGCAAGCTGTTGAAAATTTTCAAGGCGGTTCGTTGAAATGAAAACGAGGATGGAGGATGGAGGATTGAAGTTGGCACACGCGTGTGTCCGGCCATCCTCCATCTTCCATCCTCCATCCTCAAAAACAATCTGCTGAACATGGCAAAAAAAACGACCGCGTCATTGAAGTCGAGACTGTCGCGCATCAAGCTGTTTCTGTGCGACGTGGACGGCGTTTTGACCGACGGCTCGATCTTCATCGGCGGCGAGCGCCCGCCTTCGCCCGGCTCCGGCGCGGCAGGCGAGTTCAAGCGGTTCAACATCCGCGACGGCCTCGGCCTGGTGCTGGCGCGGCGCGCGGGCTTGAAAGTCGGCTGGGTTTCGGCGCGGCCTTCGCTGGCGACGAAGCTGCGGGCGGACGAGTTGAAGATTGATTTTCTGATCCAGCAGACGGATGCGACCAGCAAGACGGCGGCGATTGAAAATTTGCTGGCGCAGGAAAAATTGAACTGGAGCGAGGTGTGTTTTGTCGGAGATGACATCATTGACCTGGGGCCGCTGACGCGCGCGGGATTTTCGGCGGCGGTCGGCGACAGTGTTGACGAAGCGAAGGCGGTCGCGCATTTTGTCACGCAGGCGCCGGGCGGGCGGGGCGCGGTGCGCGAGGTGGTCGAGCTGGTTTTGCGGGCGCAGGACAAATGGCAGGGGTTCGTAAAAAATTATTCCGAATGAAATCCGGCGGGACGACAAACGGGCTGGTGCTGGCGGCGATGATTTTGTTCATCGTGGTCGCCGTCAACCGTGCGCAGCAGCCGCCCATCGGCCACGCGTCGGATTTTGCCACGGACCTGTATTTTGAACCGCCGAACGAGGAGAAGGTCGAAATGAAGCTGTCCGGCACGGAGGCGCAGCCGTTGCCGGGGGGATTGCTGGACGTGAAAAATTTGAAGATCGAGAAGTTCGAGACGAACGGCGTGCTGCAGGTGACGGCGCAGGCGCCCCAATGCACCGTCGCGCTGCTGGAAGGCAAGGCGGATTCGGCGGGGCATCTGAAGTTGATTTCGGGCGACGGGAAGTTCCGGGTGGATGGCGACGGGTTTTTACTTTTGTTTGCCCAGGGCAAGCAGGGTGTCAAGTCGCTGACCATATCCAACCAGGTGCACACGGTGTTAGATACTGGATTGTTCAAACCATGAAAAAATTTCTAATTGTATTGCTGGCCGGAAGCTGCGGCCTGGCCGGGGCGCAGACAAATGCGCCGGTGCAGAAGCCGAAGCCCCCGCCGACGGAGATCAATTCCGACAGCGCGGACTTTGACCTGAACTCGCGCCGCGCGATCTATCACGGCCACGTCGAGGTGATTGACCCGAAGATAAAATTAAAGAGCGAACTGCTGGTGGTGGACCTGCCGTCCAGCGGCGGAAAATTGAGCCACGTCTCCGCCGAGACGAACGTGGTGATTGATTTCACGGACGAGAAGGGCGCGACGTATCACGTCACCTCGGACAAGGCGGTCTATGCCTACAGCGTGGTGAACGCGGTGACGAACGAGACCGTGACGTTCACCGGCAACCCGCTGGTGGAATCTGCGGAGGGAACCATTTCCAGCGAGCCGCTGGTCTGGGACCGCGCGGGCAGCCATTTCCGGTTCAAGAACTACAAAATGGTCCTGCCGCATAACTTGAGCGGCGGCGGCACGAACGTCTCGCCGATAAAACTTTTTTAAAATGGAAATTGTCGCCGCAGAAATCGGGCTGCTGCTCGCCACGGACAACCTGGTGAAGGCGTATCGCGGCCGCCGTGTGGTGGACGGCGTGTCGGTGAATGTTGGCGCGGGCGAAATCGTCGGGCTGCTCGGGCCGAACGGCGCGGGCAAGACCACGACGTTCAACATGGTCGTCGGCGTGGTGAAGCCGGACGCGGGCGTCGTGACTTTTCAGGAGCGGAAGATCACCGGGCTGCCGATGCACCGGCGGGCACGGCTGGGCATCGGCTATCTCACGCAGGAGCCGTCGGTTTTCCGCAAGCTCACCGTGGAGGAAAACATCCTGGCGATTCTGGAGACGTGCCAGCTCTCGCGCGACGAGCAGGCGGTGCGGTTGAAATACCTGCTGGAGGAGCTGGATTTGACGCCCATCCGCAAGAGCAAGGCGTATCAATTGAGCGGCGGCGAAAAGCGGCGGCTGGAAATCACCCGCGCCCTGGTGACAAGCCCGAAACTGCTTTTGCTGGACGAGCCGTTCAGCGGCATTGACCCGATTGCTGTCTATGAGGTGCAGAAAATTGTCCGCCGGCTGCGGGAGCGCGGCCTCGGCATATTGATCACCGACCACAACGTGCGCGAGACGCTGAAGCTGATTGACCGCGGCTACATCATCCACAAGGGCCAGGTGCTGGTGGCGGGCAGCGCGGAGTTTCTGGCGAACGACCCGAAGGCGCGGGAAATTTATCTCGGCCCGGAGTTTAACTTGTGAGCTTTAACCGGTAATTTTATGGAACGCCCATCCCTCACGGTGGAACAATTTTTCAAGGAACACGGCGAGTCGCTGGAGATGAAGCTGCTGGCGGGCGCGGTCGGCCTCGGCCGCGTCATCCGCGAACCCACGGTGAACCGCCCCGGCCTGGCGTTGAGCGGGTTCACGCGCTACTTCGCCTACAAGCGCATGCAGGTGATGGGCCACGCGGAGGTTTTTTATCTGCGGTCGCTGCGGCAGGAGGAGCGCGTGGCGCGGTTCGCATATTTGTTCGCCTACAAAATTCCCTGCGTGGTCTTCAGCCGGAGCTTGAAGCCGGACAAGGAATTTCTCGCCGCCGCCGAGCAGTCCGGCGTGCCGGTGTTCTCGACGCCGCTGGTGACGATGAAGTTCATCAACAAGGCCACGCTGGCGCTGGAGATGATGTTTGCGCCGCGCGGCACGGAACTCGGCAGCATGGTGGACATCCTCGGCATCGGCCTCATCATCCGGGGCGAAAGCGGCATCGGCAAAAGCGAATGCGTGCTCGCCCTCATCGAGCGCGGCTACAGCCTCGTGGCCGACGACGTGGTGAAAGCCACGCTGGTGGACGGGCGCGACGTCATTTGCACCAGCGCCGAACTGACGCGCGACCACATGGAAGTGCGCGGCATCGGCATCATCAACGTCGCGGCGATGTTCGGCGTGAAGGCCATCCGCAAGGAGAAGGCGCTCGACCTCATCGTCACGCTCAAGCAGTGGGAGGACGTGCAGGACGTGGACCGCCTCGGCATCGAGATGGAATACGTCAAGGTGCTCGGCGTGGACATCCCGCACGTCACTCTGCCCGTGCGGCCCGGACGCGACATCGCGCGGCTCATCGAAGTCGCCGCCTTCTCGGTCAAGCTGCGGAAATCCGGCTACAACGCCGCCG
>JAYVCM010000155.1:0-3959 GCA_043749955.1 Limisphaerales bacterium
TGGAATCCGCCATGATCAAAGTCTCCATTGTCGAGGACGACGCCAAGCTGCGCGACACCGTCGTGCGCTACTTCGCGGGGCAGTCCGGCTTTCGCTGCCTCAAATCTTACGCGAACGCCGAGGCCGCGCTCGCCGACATCCCCCAGCACCTGCCCGATGTCGTGCTGATGGACATCAACCTTCCCGGCATGAACGGCATTGAGTGTGTGACGCGGCTGCGGAAGGTCGCGCCCTCGGTGAAGATCATCATGCTCACCGTGTTTGAAGAAGGCGAGCAGGTGTTTCAAGCCTTGTCCGCCGGCGCGTTCGGCTACTTGGTGAAAAGCAACCGGCCCGCGAAAATTCTCGAGGCCATCCGCGAAGTGTTTGACGGCGGCTCGCCCATGTCCGGCCACATCGCGCGCAAAGTGGTGCAGTCATTCCAAGCGCACGCGGCGGCCAGCGCGGCGGCCAACGCCGAAACCGAATCACTCACGGCCCGCGAACTGGAAGTGCTGCAAGGCTTGTCGCGCGGCCATCCTTACAAGGAGATCGCCAGCAACCTGGGCATCAGCTTGAGCACCGTGCGCACCTACATCCAGCGCATCTACGAGAAGCTGCACGTGCACAGCCAGACCGAGGCGGTCATGAAGTTCGCCCGCAAGCAAACCAAGTGACGCGTGGAGGTGAACCGCAGGGTGATGTCTTGATCGGTGAAGCGGACGGACGGTTCGTTGTTCGGTGGTGAACGGTGGTTCGCATAAACGAGCGCAGCCCGGCCGACGAGCGATGCGCCGGTCACACAGATGATGGCCGGGTTGAGGGATTGGTGGCGGGTCAATAGGTGTCCCGGGTTGAAATCAATGCCCGGTTCCGTCGCCGGTTTTCATTTTACCTTGCCACGGGAGGCGGCGAACGGCAGCTTGCGCGCGCTTTGCAATCATCCGTTTTACACCAGCCGGCCAGCGCGGCCCCGCCCGCCGGGGGGCTGATTTATGAACTGCCGTCCATCGTCCGGCCCGTCCGGCTGGAACAACTTTTCGCCAGCCCGCAGCCGCTGGAGGTGGAGCTGGGCTGCGGCGACGCCTCGTTCCTCGTCGAACACGCGCGGCGAAATCCGCAGATCAATTTCATCGGCGTCGAGCGGCTGCTGGGTCGCCTCCAGAAAGTTCACCGCAAGGGCAGCCGGCTGGGATTGAAAAATCTGCGCGGCGTCCGCATCGAGTCCGCCTATTTTTTGCAATGGCTGCTGCCGCCGCACGCCGCCGCCGCGCTGCACATTTATTTTCCCGACCCGTGGCCGAAGAAAAAACACCGTCGTCACCGGCTCATCAACGAGGCGTTCCCTGCCCTCGCCCGCGCCGCGCTCGCGCCCGGCGGCACCGTTTTTTTGCGGACGGACGACGCGGATTATTTCCAGCAAATGAACGAGGTTTTTGACGCGGCAAAGGAATACGAAAAAGTGGAGACGCCGTTCGCGCTGGCGGAAATCACGACGGACTTCGAGCGGGATTTTAATGCGCAGGGGATTCCAACGTTGCACGCGGCGTATCAATTGAAGGCGTGACTCCAACCAGATTCACGCATCACGCATCACGCATCACTCGTCAGGAGGCAAAATTCAGAATCGTGATGCGCAATGCGTGATGCGTGAAAGGCAGATCATCACACATCAATCACCGGCCCGTTGCCGCCGCCAGGATTCTGCGGCGGGCCGGGGGGACGCCGGCGCTGCACCGAGACGCGCGCGTTGCCGGTCATCAGGTTCAACGCGATGGAAATGACGCTGATGATCAACGCGCCCAGAAAGGCGTAGCCGAAGCTGTCCACATAAAAATCCGGCTTGAGCAGGTAGCCGACGAAGTAGAGCAGCAGCGCGTTGATGACCAGCGTGAACAGGCCGAGCGTGAAGATCAGCAGCGGCAGCGCGATGAACATCAGGATCGGGCGGACGAAGGCGTTGAAGATGCCCAGCAGCAGCGAGGCGAGCAGCAGGTCGGTGTTCTTCTCGCAATGGATGTGGCCGCGCAAAATTTCCACCGCCACCAGCACCGCGAGGGTGTTGATGATCCAGCTTTGCAGAAAGCGCAGGATTTTTTTGGAGCCGGGCTGCATGGTGGTTCGCAAAATAGCGTCCGCAAGTTGCTCCACTCCGGCGGTAAAAACAAGAAACGATTTTGATGGCTTCACGGCGGCATCCGCGCCAGATTTTCCCCCGCACATGAAAACCATCCTCGCTGCAATCGTTTTGGCAACCGGGCTGACGGCAGGGGCCGACGGCGTCGTGGCTCCCGGCGCCAGGCTGGAAAAAGTTTCCGGCGGCTTTCTGTTCACCGAAGGCCCGACCTGCGACAAAAAGGGAAATTTGTTTTTCGTGGACCAGCCGAACGACCGCATCCTGAAATGGAGCACGAAGGGAAAGCTGTCCACCTTCCTGCAGCCGTCCGGCCGCGCGAACGGGATGTGCTTTGACGCCAAGGGAAATCTCATCGCCTGCGCCGACGAACACAACGAGCTTTGGGCCATCGCGCCCGACAAAAAAGTGACCGTGCTGGCCACCAATTTTCAGGGCAAATATTTTAACGGCCCGAACGACGTGTGGGTCGCGCGCAACGGCGGGATGTTCCTCACCGACCCTTTTTACAAACGCAAGTGGTGGGATCACCAGACGATGGCGCTGACCAACGAGGAGGTGTTTTATCTTTCGCCCGACCGGAAGACGATGACGCGCGTGACGGAGGATTTGAAGAAGCCCAACGGCATCACCGGCACGCCCGACGGCAGGAAACTATTCGTCTCGGACATCCGCGCCACGCAGACGTGGTGCTACGACATCCAGCCGGACGGTTCGCTGACGAACAAAACTTTTTTCTGCGCGCTCGGCTCGGACGGCATGACGTTGGACGTGGAGGGGAATGTTTATCTCACCGGCCACGGCGTGACGGTTTTTGACAAGGATGGAAAACAGATTGAGCAGATAGACGTGCCGGAAAAATGGGCGGCCAACGTCTGCCTCGGCGGCCAGGATCACAAAACCCTTTTCATCACCGCCACGGAATCGCTTTATTCCATCCGCCTGCGCGTGGCCGGGGCGAATCCGGCCAAGTGAACCGCCGTTGGCGGCATGGCTTGGAACGCCGGGCACCGTCCCGGCTCGAAGTGACTCCGATTTTCACTGGCCGAGACGGTGCCGGCGTTCCGTAAATGGTTCACCATGGAGTTCCTGAAGCCCATGGAGTTTTTCCCTCCCTGCCCTCCCTGCCCTCCCTGCCCTTCATGCCCTTCATGCGCTTCATGGTCAATGGTCCGGCCTTCGGATTTCGGCCTGCTTTCGGATTTCCGGTCTGCCCCATCCGGGGTCATTCGATTTCCGTCGGCGGAGGGGCCGGATTTTTTTCTTTAACCCGCTTGAGGTTTCTGAAGAATGAAAACCAGAAGATGGGCGCAAAAAAACCGTAGCTGAGGGAGAGCAGCAGATAGCCGGTCACGATCAGCGGGCTGGGGCGCAAGGAACCGGACGCGCCGTTTCTAAAAACTTCCCCCTCGGAAAAAATGCTGACGTAGGGCATCAAATTATTGTAGGGACCGACGGCGCTGCCGCAGTGCCGGCAAAACCACGCGTTCTCCGGCTGTTCAGTAAAACAGCGATGGCAGACTTGCACGGCTTCCGGTTCTGACAATTTATTTTCCGTCTCCTCATCCCACGGATCGGCCTTGGCCGGCGCCTCGCGAACCCAGACGATCAACCGCCAGGCAAAGGCCGCCGCCAGGCCGACCATGGCGGTTTTGGCGATAAGCAGATCTGGATTGCTGGCGGCAAACATAAGAAGCTGCCGCACTCTCCCATTCCGCTTCCATCCGGTCAAGCGGACAGGAGAAACGGAGTGTCCTAATCCCGAACGCCGAAGTCGAAGCCGCCGCAGATGTAGGGCAGGCTTACAGTCCCGCTCGGAGCGGGATTCACGGGGCTTACCAGCCCC
>JAYVCM010000156.1:0-5913 GCA_043749955.1 Limisphaerales bacterium
CCGTTCCTCATCACGGCTGACACGGGGCGCATCGGCATCGGCACAACCACGCCGACCACCAAGCTGGATGTCGTCGGCACGGTGAAGGCCACGGCCTTCGTGGGTGATGGCAGCGGGTTGACGAATCTGCCGAACGCGACGCTCTCCACGAACGTGGCGTTGCTCAACGGCACAAACCAATTAACCGGACCGAACACCTTAAACGGCGTGGTGACGGCGACCAATGCGAACAATGTGTTGGTCGGCAGCTTCATCGGCAATGGCAGCGGGTTGACCGGATTGAACGCGAATAATCTCTCCAGCGGAACCATCGCCTTGGCGCAGCTTCCCGCTACGGTGGTGCTCAATGGCGCGGGCGGACTCAATCTCTCCGGCACCTTTTCCGGCAATGGTGCGGGGTTGACCAACTTAAATGTGAACGCCACCAATTTCAACGGCGTCGCGAAGTTGACCGGCGGCAACACGTTCGGCGGCACGCAGAATATCACCAACGGCAGCCTCGGCATCGGCACGACTTCGCCGTTGACGCCGCTGGAAGTCCGCGTCACCAGCGGACGCGCCGCGCTCTTCTCCGGCCCGAGCGGTGCCAGCTTCTCGTTCTACGACACGGTCGGCGGCGGCAATCCTTACCTGTGGGATATGAGCGGTGACACAAATGCCTTCGCCCTCGCCATCAGCGGGGTCGGCTATCCGTTCCTCATCAAAAAATCGAACGGCTTCGTCGGCATCAACAACACCACGCCAAGCTATCAGCTCGATGTCTTGGGAACGTCCGACACAACGGTCGGCCGGTTCCGGGGCAGTTCGAGCAGCGTCCAGTTGCAAAGCAATCCCGGATCGTTTGATTTGGTTGGCCGCAACAACGCGGATACTGCCTACCAAAATCTCAATCTCCGGGCGGGTGCCTCCGGGATGTTCATAAACACCAACGGCCGCGTCGGCATTGGCACCACCACCCCGGCAGCCGGCTTGCAGGTCGAGACGGTGGCCGGCGTCAGCGCGGGAACCTGGTCCTATGTGACGAAAGGTGATTTCAATTCCGGGTCTTTTGCCGGCTCGCCCAACCTCGCCATCTACACCAGCGGCGCGATGGGAGCCGTCACCTACTACGCCTTCTCGGATGCGCGCATCAAAAACGTCATCGGCGTCTCCTCGGGCAGCAAAGATCTGAACACCTTGCGGAACATTGAGGTCACCGACTACAACTACAAAGACATGGTCGCGAACGGCAGCCGCGCCGTGAAAAAAGTCATCGCGCAGCAGGTCGAGTCGGTTTATCCGCAGGCCGTCTCCAAGACCATCGGCGTCGTGCCCGACATCTACAAAAACACCACGCATCAGGATGGCTGGGTGAAACTGGCCACGAACCTCAAAGTGGGCGAACGCGTGAAGCTGGTCAGCGAGAATACGCAGGGCGTCTATGAAGTCCTCGAAACCCGCGCGGACGCCTTCCGCACCGAGTTCAAATCCGCGAGCGACCAGGTCTTCGTCGTGGGTCGTGAAGTGAAAGACTTCCGCAACGTGGACTACGAGGCCATCGCCATGCTCAACGTCTCCGCCACACAGGAACTGGCGCGCAAACTGGACGCGCAATCGGCCGAGTTGAAGAAGCTCCAAGCCAAGCTCGGCCAGCAGTTGGCCGAGAAGGAAACGCTCCTGAAACATTTGGCCGCGCTCGAAGCGCGTGACCAGGCTCGGGAAGATCGTCTGGCCCAGATTGAAAGCAGTCTGGAAAAGAATTCATCGCGCTCGAAATACGCCGCCTTGAACAAACATTGATTGGCCTTGGCGCGCGAGTGCGGTCAATCGCACCCGCGCGCCGCAACTTCCACCAATATGAAAAATAAAATCATTCGCTGCTTGGGCTTGGCCGGTTTGCTGGCGCTCGCCATCTGCCCGGCGGCTCGCGCGCAAAGTTTCTCGTTGTCTTCGCACACCATCGGCGGCGGCGGTGGCAGCAGCACCAACAGCCAGTTCACCGTCGCCGGCACCATCGGCCAGCTCGATGCCAGCACGGCCATGACGAACGGCCAGTATTCCGCCACCAGCGGTTTCTGGGTCATGCCGCAAGTGATCCAAACCTCCGGCGCACCGACGCTCTACATCAGCCAGAGCGGCAGCACGGTCACGGTGTATTGGCAGGACGTTCCCGGTTGGAACCTGGTGCAGAGCGGCGATCTCACCACGCCCGCCGCCAGTTGGTCCGCCAGCAGCGCGCCGACGCTGACCGGCGGGACAAACTATCTGAACCTCGTGAACCCGGCGGGAAATTTATTTTTCCGCTTGAAGAATCCGTAAACATGGTAGGGCGGCGTTGCCGCGCCGCCCAAATCAAAAAGGCTGGCCAGCAGGTCAACCCTACCAAGTTTTTTCAAAACGAAAGCTGCACCACGCGCTCCTGAATCTGGTTGTTCCAGCGGTTGAAGTAGCCGAACAGCCGGTAAAGCTCCTCCAGCTTGGGCAAAATTTCCCGGCGTGCGGCGGCGTCCGTTGAAATCCATTGCGCGTCGAGCGATTTCAATTCGTCCGTCAGTTGCTCGCGCAGTTCGTTCAGTTTTCTTTGCAGGCCATTCAGTTTCTCGACCCAATCCTGTCCGCGCTCAAACAACTGAACCTGCACCAGCGGCGAAGTCGCCTTGTTTTTTTCAACGAGAAAACCGTCGGCGTTCCGGCAACTGTTCGCCACTTCGGCAAACAGATCCGCGAGCGCGGCGGGAATCTGCTGGATGTCCTTCGGCTTCGCGCCAAGTTCGAGTTCGAGCAAATGCAGCAAACGCGATTTGGGTTCGGCCAGGCAATTGTAAGCCGCGTTCAACTCCGTGAATTTTTTGGTGGCGGCGGCTTTATCGGATTCGCTCGCGGAATGAATGCGGTCAGGATGAAGATTGGCGGAGAGCGCGAGAAATTTTTGCTTGAGCAAATCCGCCTCCAGCCACGGACGGCGCGGTTCGTTGAGCAAGGCGAAGTGGTCGGTCATTGCAGGCGGGAACATCCAACACTCAACATCCAGCATCGAACATCCAATGAAAATCCACGCGCAACACCCATTGGATGTTGGTTGTTCGATGTTGGATGTTGGATGTTTTCAAATTCACGCGCTAAAACTTTCGCCGCAGGAACAGCTCGTCGCGGCGTTGGGATTTTTCACCTTGAAACCGCCGTCCTGCAACGCCTCGATGTAATCCAGCTCGCTGCCGGTGACGTAAAGCGCGCTCTTGGGATCCACCACCACGCGCACGCCGCCGCTCTCCACAAGAATGTCGCGGCTCGCCGGGCCATCCTGCAAATCCATTTTGTATTGCAGACCGGAGCAGCCGCCGCCGACCACCGCCACGCGCAGCACGCCGTTCGCGCGGCCTTGTTTGGTGAGCAGCGTGGAAACCTTCTGCGCCGCGTTGGCCGTCAGTTTGACGAGCCGTTCATCGCCGGTGCGGAAATTCGGGGCGGACGTTGGTTTGCTGGCAAGGTTGGCAATCATTTTTAACTGGCAGCAAGGTAGCCGCCTTTGCCATCAGCGTCAACGCGCGCCATTCTCTCCCTCTCCTCCCCAGCAGGAGGAGAGGGCCGGGGAGAGGAGGTCAACAGTTTCAAATCCCCTCCCCATGAACCAGCCGTTTCGGAGCGCGGCGGTGTCGTCCTCGACCAGCCGCAGCGCGTGGGGCTTGGCGACGTTGCTGCGGCGGGTGCCCCCACGCCCGCACACAGCCGCGCTCCGGTTCAGGGGTTCCACACGCGAAGCTTTCGTTCGGGGAATTCTCTCTCCGTTTGGGCGGTGAGAGGGAGTGGATTCACATTGGCCCGTTTTCGCAACATCCGTGTTTATCCGTGTCCATCCCCGCCTTCGCTGCTTGCTACGGCGCGGCTGGCGGTGGTTTAATTCCCGCCGCATGAAACTGATTTCCTGGAACGTCAACGGCCTGCGCGCCGTGCTGAAGAAAAATTTTCTCGAATTTCTCGACACCGAGAAACCCGACATCCTCTGTCTCCAGGAAACCAAATGCACGCCCGACCAGGTGGAACAACTCTGGCCGCAGCATTACACGACGTTCTGGAACTGCGCGGAAAAGAAAGGCTACTCCGGCACGGCGATCTTCACCAAGGAACGTCCGCTCAAAGTCACGCCGCACGTCGGCATCGTCGAACATGACAAGGAAGGCCGGGTGATCACCGCCGAATACCAGGATTTTTTTCTGGTGAATGTCTATACGCCGAATTCAAAACGCGAACTGGAGCGGCTGCCTTATCGTCAGGTCTGGGACAAAGATTTTCTCGCCTACCTGAAAAAGCTGGAGCAGAAGAAGCCCGTGATTGTTTGCGGCGACCTCAACGTGGCGCACACGGAAATTGATCTGGCAAATCCCAAGGCCAATGTCCGCAACCACGGCTTCACCATCGAGGAGCGCAACGGCTTCACCGCGTTTGTGAATGCGGGCTTTGTGGACACGTTCCGCGAATTCGAGAAGGGCGGGGGACATTACAGTTGGTGGAGTCCGATGAGCGGCGCGCGCTCGCGGAACGTCGGCTGGCGCATTGATTATTTTCTCCTGTCACCATCGCTGCGCCCGCGTCTGAAAAAAGCCTTCATCCGCCCCGCCGTGCTGGGCAGCGACCATTGTCCGGTGGGAATTGAGATTGAATGACATGGAAGAATGGGCAGAGCGGCAGTTCTGCCCTACCAAATCGTGGTAGGGCGGCGCTGCCGCGCCGCCCAAACTTCCCTCCAGAACGAGCGCAGCGATGTTCTGGTCTTTCGGGTTGCCGCGCCCCGGTTCCGCCAGCCTCGCTGCGCTGGCTTTCGGTAAAGTTTGGGCAGCGCGGCAGCTCTGCCCTACCTTTGCTGCCGGTTTTTCTTTCGTGTGTTTCGTGGGTTTCGCGGTTAATTTTTCCGCCGTGAAAATTTTGTTCATCGGCGACATCGTCGGGGCACCCGGCCGGCGCGCGGTCAAGGAACTCCTGCCGAAGCTGAAGCAAGCGCACGGCCTCGACGTCATCATCGCCAACGGCGAAAATTCCGCCGGCGGCAACGGCATCACGCCCGACCTCGCCGCCGAACTTTTTGGCTACGGCGTGGACGCCATCACCACCGGCGACCATTTGTGGGACCAGAAGGAAGTCATGGAGCTGCTCCTGAACGAAAAGCGTTTTCTTCGTCCGCTGAATTATCCGCCCGGCACGCCCGGCAAAGGCAGCGCCATTTTCAAAGTCCGTGACCTGCCGCCGTTCGCCGTGATGAATGTGCAAGGCCGCACCTTCATGCAGCCGCCGCTGGACAATCCGTTTCTGCTCGCGATGGACGAGGCGAAATGGCTGCGCCAGCACACGCCCATCATCTTCGTGGATTTTCACGCCGAGGCGACCTCGGAAAAAATCGCGTTCGCGCGGATGCTCGACGGCCAGGTCAGCGCCGTGGTGGGCACGCACACGCACGTGCAGACGGCGGACGAACAGATTTTCCCTGGCGGCACGGCGTATCTGACCGACGCCGGCTTCACCGGCCCGCACGAAAGCGTTTTGGGCCGCGAAATCCAGCCGGTGCTGCTGCGTTTCCGCACCGCCATGCCGCAAAAGTTTGAAGTGGCGCGCAACGACGTGAAACTGCAAGGCGCGGTGATCGAAATTGACAACGCCAGCGGCAAGGCGCTGAAAATCCAGCGCGTGTCGGAGAATTTAATTTAGCCAATAGGATGTATGCTGGAAGAATGGGCTGACCGGCAGGTCAGCCCTACCAATCATGGTAGGGCGGCGCTGCCGCGCCGCCCAAACTTCCCGCCAGAACAAGCGCAGCGAGGTTCTGGCCTGCGGGTTTGACGCGCACCGATTCCGTCAGCCTCGCTGCGCTGGCTGACGGCGAGAATGGGGCTGACCGGCAGGTCAGCCCTACCAATCGTGGTAGGGCGGCGCTGCGGCGCCGCC
>JAYVCM010000157.1:0-5178 GCA_043749955.1 Limisphaerales bacterium
AGCGCATGCTCAAAACCCGTTCGGAAAACCGTAGCCTGGTTGAATTATCGAGACCAGCGTGCCTCGCGCCTGCAATTGTATGGCTCGCTCGCGCCGTCAAGGTCGAACGCCCCTTTGCCCCGCGTCTCCACCTTGACTGCGCTCGCTTCGCCGGGAGGGATGGCGCTTAGGAAGGCACACTGGGAGTGTGCATGTCTGGTTCAAGACCGGGGTGATAATCGCCTTGCCTTGTGCTTGATTTAGGCGCTATTGTTCAAGCGTGGCTTTAACTATTCGCCCTAATCTAATCAAAAGCCTGCAAACGGCCTTCCCGCGAGGGACGCCGTTCGATCATCATGAATTGACGAAGCTGGGCGTGTCGTCGGCGCTGGCACATCATTATTTGAAGTCGGGATGGCTGCTGCGTCTGGGGCGCGGCGTCTTCATGTATCCCAACGACACCTTGAGCAGGGAGGGTTGTTTGAAATTCCTGTCACGCCAGGTGACTGGCTTTCACGTCGGCGGCAAGACGGCTCTGGCGTGGCGCGGTGTCCGTCACAATCTGCCAGCGCGCGAACCGCTCTCATTGTGGGGCGAGGGCAAGACCAGATTGCCGGAATGGTTTCAGAAACGGTTTCCCTCGCGCTACACGGCGCGAAACCTATTTTCATCCAAGCTGCCAAAACAATTCGGTTTACAGCCGTTGCCGGAAACACCTGGCGGGGTTCTTGTCTCTGTGCCGGAAAGAGCATTGCTGGAAATGTTAAGTGAAGTGGGTCTTCGCCAGGGAATCGAAGAGGCCCGCAACATCATGGAGGGCGCAAGGTCGCTGAGACCAGAGGTGTTGACCACGCTGCTGAAGAACTGCCAGCGCGTCAAAGTCGCGCGGCTTTCTGTGCGCTGGGCCGAGGAATTAGGCTTGCCGTGGGCAGCCGCTGCAAAAAAGGCGACGGGAAACCGGCAAGGGAACAGTCGCTGGTCTGCTCGCCTTAAAGACGGAACGACGCTCGTGCTGAAGCCGTGATGGACAAAACCTACATCGAACTCGTCCGACTCTTGCTCGAAAGCGCTCCCGCAATTTTCGAGACGCCGCATTTCGCGATGAAAGGGGGCACGGCAATCAACCTTTTCATTGAGGACATGCCACGGTTGTCGGTGGACATTGACGTGGTTTACACCGACCACCAAGCGACTCGTGACGAGGCTCTGAAATTCATTTCAAAGGGGTTGGAAGCCGTGCGGAAGCGACTTGCCAAAGCCGGTCTGGAAGCTGATGCCTCAGCCACCAAGGACGGCGACGAAATCAAACTGTTCATCCGGCGGGGGCGCAACCAGGTGAAGGTGGAGGTGAATCATGTTTTTCGCGGCACTGTGATGCCGGTGGAAACACGGCAGCTCGGCAACGAGGCGCGGAAGCTTTTCACCACGGAATTGTCCGTGCCGGTTCTGGCCACGTCAGAACTTTACGGCAGCAAGCTCGTCGCCGCGATGGATCGCCAACATCCGCGCGACCTGTTCGATGTTCGCGGTCTCTTCGAGCGCGGCGGACTCACAACGGAGGTTGTCGAGTGTTTCGTCTGCTATCTTGCCGGCCACAACCGCCCGGTGCATGAAGTCTTGTTCTCGCGCGATGTAGATATGTCGTTGGCCTTTGAAAATGAGTTCGCGGGCATGGCGCGGAATCCGATCACGCTGGCAGAGTTGCAGCAGGTCCGCCGCAAACTGAAAAAGGAATTGCCCGCCGCGCTGACAGCGAGCCAACGAAATTTTCTGCTCGGCCTTGTCGCGGGTGAACCCGACTGGCAGTTGATGAAGTGCCTGCACCTTTCGCAGTTGCCAGCGATTCGTTGGAAACTTCAAAATCTCGCCAAACTCAAGAAGTCCAACTCGGGCAAGTTCACTCAACAGGCCGAAGAACTTCGCGCAAGACTTGCTTGATGATCAGCGTGAGTTGCCATTGAAATCAAATCGAGAAAGGCACTGCAAATCTGCGAGATCGGAGCAAGGAAGTATTCAAAAATGAATTTGCGGCGCGAATGCACGTTTAGGGTCGTGGACGGTTTCCAAGTGGAGTGACCGAGACGGCGCGGGAAATTGCCAGCGGATTTGCCAGTAATTGCCAGCAGAGGAGTACTGAAAGAGCATGAAAAAGTTAAGTGAATTTAACGACGGTTTAGACTTGCAAAAGTGCAGAAGATGCCTGATTCTATTGGCGATTTGAGCGCTAAATGACTGGTTCTCAAAGCCCACCGGAGAAAATCGAACGACGAGCTTGGGTCGTTAGGCCGCTTCGAGCGTATGGGCATGTTCGATCACTTTGAGCCAGTCCCGGCACTGAACTGTCCGCGTTGCGGCGCAGAGTTGCGCGACTGGCAAGGCAAAGAGGATGGTTGCAATCAGTATCTTTGGCGGCAGGGCGAGGCAGCGCCGGTCGCACATGTTGTGGACGAGCAGTGGCAGCTACCACGCGAGCGAGTGGCCACTCTGCGTTTACCCACACGGGAGTTTCAGATTTACACGGGCTGTCGGTGCGGCTATTGGGCTTTTGCGGATTGCACATGCACCGGTTCCGTTTGGACGGAGAGCAGACTTCATGAGGAGCAAATCGATAACAACGCGGCCTAACCATGCGCTGCAGCGAATGGCGGCGGGCCATCGCGGTTGCAATCCACACGTCTTGTGGCCGCCATCGCTGAGCTTGGGTCGTTAGGCATCTCGCGCTATGGCCTACGACCTACACATCGTTCGCACCGAAGATTGGACAGAGGCAGCGAGTGCGCCCGTCACCAAGCATGACGTGGACGCTCTGATAGCGGCTGACTCCGAGTTAGCGTGGTCCACGACCGACTACGTTGACATGGCGGACGCAGCAGGCGTTTCGACGCGTTACTGGATGATTACTTGGAGAGGGCAGCCGTGCTTTTGGTGGTATCGAGACCAGATTCAGTGTTCAGGCCCGGATGAGGCTCAGATTGCCAAGCTCGTGCAGATGTCGCGCGCTTTGCGTGCTCGCGTTGTCGGTGACGACGGTGAGACTTATCCGTTGGAGCAGTCGAGCGCACCAGCGGCACAGCCGACGGCAGCGCCGACTCGGAAGCCGTGGCCACTCTGGAAGCAGTTGATTGCGGCTTTTCTATTTGGCTGCGTTCTTCTCGCTCTGAAGCTTTTGATTTTCGGACATTGAGATTTGTATGACACCGATGCCTAATCACCAAAGGATTGAAAGGACCGGAGCGCGGTGAGGATGTGACTATGGTTGGGGTGTGAGCGCGCGGAGCGTCCTTTCAATCCGTTGTTGAACCAGCCCGTCGAAGTTATCCGCCACGTTGCTTCCTCCTATGCCTTTTGCTTTTTCCCCGGTTCCCTGACGGCACCCGAAACTACCCACCCTTACCACCCGCGTGCCGACGCCAGCGGCGCAATCTATCTTGCCGCCGGTCCGTTTCAACTCCGTTTTGCGCCCGCCAACCAGCGCGTGGCCGACACCTTTCCCGCTTTGCCGGTGGCACGCCCACGCTCCGCCGCCCGCGCGCGGCCGGTTCCCTTCGGCCGCGCACGTTTTCCCTCAACTCTCAACTCTCATCCTCTCAACTCGCCCCCGCCCCGCCGTCGGCGCGCGCGGCAGCGTGCCGAGCAGCAACATGCGCTGGCCACGCCGCGCGGGCCGCGCGTGTTCATGCTGTTCAGCCAGGCGAAATAGCGCCCAGGGCCTCCACGAAACCGGTGCCACAATTTTCAGAAGATTTCGCTGGTCTCGTTTCGACGGCGCGCACGCCGGCATGACGCCGGGCCGGACGGGAACGTTTGAACCGCCCGCCGATTATCCGGCAAAACTGTAAATGCCGGCTTGCGAAATCGCGGCCCAAAATATAAATCTCATGTCGCCTATGAAAAAATACATCCCCATCGTTGCCGGCATCGTGCTCGGCGGCTTGTTCGTCATGGCCAGCACCATGTTCTTTCTGAAACTTGGGCCGAAGCCGGATTTTCCCGAAGGCTCGCCTATCGCGTTGTTCATGGGCGCGTTTGGGCCGACGGGTTATATGCACTTCGTGAAAGTCTTTGAACTCACCGGCGGCATCCTGGTGATGATCCCCCGCACGCGCAATCTCGGCCTGCTGTTGCTCGGCCCGGTCATCGTGAACATCATCGCCTTCCACACCTTCATCACGCACGGTCATGGATTGCTCAACCCGATGCTGGACATCATCGTCGTGTGTGCGCTGTATCTGCTCTGGGTCGGGCGGAAAAATTTCTCCGGCCTGTTGAACTAAAAAACGAAAGGAAAATTATGCTCCCCATTCTCCTCGCCCTCGCGTTCATCGCCATTTTGTTTTTGGTCATCATCGCCGGGCGGCCGGATGAATTTGTGGTTTCGCGTTCGGCAACAATTTTCGCCGCGCCCGCAGTTGTATTCGCGCAGGTGAACGATTTTCACAAATGGGAGGCGTGGTCGCCATGGGCGAAAATGGACCCGGCGTGCAAGAATTCTTTCGATGGTGCATCAAGCGGACAAGGCGCAGGCTTCGCCTGGGACGGCAATAAAAAAGTCGGCGCGGGCCGCATGACCATCACCGAAAGCCGTCCGGGCGATTTGATTTTGATCCGGCTGGAATTCCTCAAGCCGTTCAAGGCCACCAACACCGCCGAGTTCACCTTCCAGCCCGAAGGCAACCAGACCGTCGTGACGTGGAGCATGGCCGGCAAAAGCAATTTTTTCTTCAAGGTGTTCGGGCTGTTCATGGACTGCGACCAGATGGTCGGCAAGGATTTTGAACAAGGGCTGGCGGCGATGAAATCAGTCGCCGAGGCAGCGGCCAAAAATTAGTCGCTGGACTGGCTGAAGGAGTTGTTGAGCACCGGGTCAATCGCACCCGTAAAAAGCGTCAGAGGGCGGGCGCCCGTCCTCCGTAGCAGCACTGCGGAGGGTGGACAGTCCAGGACGCTGGCGCGTTTCACCGTCATCCTTAACCTTCGCGCAGCGTTTTGGACGGCGGCAGCCCTCGGCCGCTATGGGCTGCGGGCGCTGTTTTCGGCGGATGATGTGGTGGTTGCGGGCGTCCTTGAGCAAAACTCCGGCCAATAAATCTTGCCTTCACCGTCGGCTTTCCTAAACTGTCCGACCGTTTTTCAAATTATGCACTTAAATTCTCTGAATGTGATTCTCGCGGACGCCCCGACCCCGGCGGCCGGCCCGCC
>JAYVCM010000158.1:0-10526 GCA_043749955.1 Limisphaerales bacterium
CTCCAGATACTCGGCGAGCGAAAAATCCGCGCGCCAGTTGCTGACCACGGGCGAGAGTTCGCGGATGACGAAGCCCGAGGCGTGCGGCCGCCACGATTCCATGTCCTGCAAATTCACGCCGTAGTTGCCGATGAGCGGATAGGTCATCGTGACGATCTGGCCCTTGTAGGACGGGTCGGTGAGGATTTCCTGGTAGCCGGTCATGGAGGTGTTGAAACAGACTTCGCCGCACGCCGAGGTGCGCGCGCCAAAACCTTGGCCGTGAAACACGGAACCGTCTTCGAGGGCTAAAATGGCTTTCATCAAAAGTGAGAAACGTTACCAAGATTTTCGGTTGAAGCAAAAAAAAAGCGCAGCCCGCAGGCTGCGCCGGATGGAAAAGGGGCAATTCACTTCGCGCGGAATTTTTCGAGCTTGGCGATGAACGCCTGCGGGCCGCCCTCGGAGTAGCCGACCTGCCGGCCAATTTCCTTGCCGCCCTTGTCCAGCACCACCAGCGTCGGGTAGCCGTGGACGTCGTATTTTTTATTCAACGCGGCGTTGGCTTTTTTCAAGTCGTCGGCCTGGACTTTTTTATGCGGGTAGTCCAGTTCCACCAGCACGACATTTTTCGCCGCGTAAGCCTGGAACTCCGGCGTGTCGAGCACCTCCTTCTGGAACTTGATGCACCAGCCGCACCAGTCGGAGCCGGTGAAGTCCATGAGCACGATTTTGTTTTCGGCTTTGGCCTGGGCCTCGGCCTTGGGCAGGTCGGTAAGCCAGAGGTTTTCCGCCGCGTTCATCTGCCAGAAAACTCCGGCAGCCAGTAATGTGACAATTAATTTTTTCATGGTTGGTTCTTGGTTTCGGTTTTTAGACCGCCGCGAGTCCGGCCTGTTCAACGAAAACTTTTTCACCGCCGACAATGGTCGCCACCGCCCGGCCCTTGAGCTTCCAGCCGAAGAACGGATTGTTCTTGGACTTGCTCGCGGAATCTTCGCGGGTGTAAATCCATTCCGCTTCTGCATCAATTACCGTCACGTCCGCGTCTGCCCCGATGCTCAACGTGCCCTTGTTCAGATTCAGCAGCCGCGCCGGATTCACCGTGAACTTCGCGATCATGTCGGCGAGCGAAATGCGTTTCGTGTGGACGAGCTGCATGAGCGAGAGCGCGAGTTCGGTTTCGAGGCCGGTGATGCCGAAGGGCGCGTAGTCGAACTCGACTTCCTTCTCGTAATCGCAGTGCGGCGCGTGGTCGCTGCACAGAATCTCAATCGTGCCGTCAGCCAGCCCCGCGAGAATCGCCTCGCGGTCTTTGGCGGAACGCAACGGCGGATTCATTTTGAAATTCGTGTCATAGGCCGGCCATTCACAAGCAGAGTTGAGAGTTGAGAGTTGAGTGTTGAGAGTTTTGCCATCGTCCGCCCAGAATTTTTCGCTGCCGGCGACCGCCGAGTCGGTGAGCGTGAAATGATGCGGGCAGGCTTCGCCGGAAATCGGCACGCCGCGTTTCTTGGCTTCACGAATCAGGGCCACGCTGCCCGCCGCGCTCAAGTGCTGGCAGTGGATTTTTGCGCCGGTGAGTTCCGCGAGCAGAATGTTCCGCGCCAAGATCATCTCCTCGCCCGCCGCCGGCCAGCTCCGCAGGCCGAGCGCGAGGCTCCAATAGCCTTCGTGCATCACGCCTTCGGTCACGAGCGAGTAATCCTGGCAATGATCCATCAACGGCAGATCAAACATCTTCGCGTATTCACACGCGCGGCGCATGAGTTCGTTGTTCTGAATGCAATGGCCGTCGTCCGTGATGGCCACGACGCCGGCCTTCTTCAATCCGCCGATGGGCGCGAGTTCTTCGCCCGCGATGCCCTTGCTGATTGCGCCCGTGACAAACACATTCACGACTCCTTCGCGGGCGGCGCGTTCGCGGATGAGCGCCACGGTTCCCGCGTTGTCAATCGCCGGCGACGTGTTCGGCATGCACACGATGGAAGTGAATCCGCCCCGCGCGGCGGCGGCAGTTCCGGTGGCGATGTTTTCCTTCGCCGTCTGTCCGGGTTCGCGCAGGTGGACGTGCAGATCAATCAGGCCGGGCGAAACAATTTTTCCCGTCGCGTCGAAAACCTCCACGCCGGCGGGCGCGGAAAGATTTTTGCCGATGGCGGAAATTTTTCCATCGAGGATAAGCAAGTCGGCAACGGAATCAAATTTGTTGGCGGGATCAACCACCCGGCCGCCGGTGAGGAGCAGCGAATTCATCGCGGCGAGTCTAGCGGCGGGGCCGGCGCGAGGCAAGGCGCGTCAGTTGTAATGGATGGCGTAGAAGACCCGGTCGGCGTCGCTCACGGCCCACAGGTTGAGCGGATCAAAGGCCGCCGCATATTTGTAAAAGCGCGTGCTGCCGTCGGCGAAGGTGTTGTTGGAACCGCCGGTCGCCGTGCCTTCACCGCGGCCGGAATGACGGTCCTGGGCGACCGCGCCGGAGGTGTCATCGCCGTTGCCCGCCCGCATGTCCATGTAAAAATCGCCGCGATACGCCACCTTCTCGCCGAGCACGACCATGTCGCTCGGATGCAGGATTTCACTTTCCTTGATTCCGATTTGGTAGGTGCCCGACCGGAACTGGCTGTCATACGCCGCCGGCCCCAGCCGGTTGTAAAAGTAATCGTTCCAGCCGTTGATGAAATAACTGCGCGGTGCGGCGTCGGCGACGTTGTTGGACGGGCCGATGGTGGCGGGGAAATTCGTCACCTCGCTCAAGCACACCAGCACCTTCAGATTTTTCCCATAGTAATCGTAAAACTTCATCGGCCAGCGTTCGGCGGTGATATGCGGCGGCAGCACTCCGTGGCTGTCGTCCACATACATCCGCATGGCCAGGCCGAGCTGGCGCAGATTGTTGTTGCAGGCAATGCGCCGGCCCGCCTCCTTGGCCTTGGCCAGCGCCGGCAGCAGCATCGCCGCGAGGATGGCGATGATGGCGATGACCACGAGCAGTTCAATCAGCGTGAACGCGCGGGGCTGGCGGTGTGAATTATTTTTTCCTTGGACCATGGCAAATCATGAGACGCGCGGCCGGGGCCGGAGGTTAAAAAAATTTCCGGCGGACGTTTTTGATTTCTCGGTAGTGCCAAAATTTGCAGGCGACGAGGTGACGAGTCGTTCCCGCCCGCACTCCTTACGTCGTGCCCTACAGTTGAATCAGGACACTGCCGATTTTTCCTGTGGATTGACAAGGCAGGCGCGGACGATATGCTTGGCGCGTGGCAGATCCGGCGGACGGGCTGCCCGGTCGCGGGTGTAGTTCAATGGTAGAACGGCAGTTTTCCAAACTGCACACGAGGGTTCGATTCCCTTCACCCGCTCCACTTCCAATAATACCAAGCCACATCCGGGAAAAGGTTGTTTGACGTCGGGTCTTTTCGGTAGTTAAGTTTTGCCATGTCTTTGGCGCAATTAAAAGATCAGGCCGCGCATCTTCCCTTCAAGGAGCAGCGCGAATTGATTGCTTTTCTCATCTCGCTGCGGACCGACCCGGACGAGGAGTTCAAAAAAACCTTGGCCGCAAAAATTGACGACAAAAATCTGGCGGACTGATTACTTCCAATAATTCCAGTCCACGTCGGGAAATAAATTGTCGCGGGACTCCACTTCGGCCAGCCATTTTTCGTCCACGCGCGTGAGCGTGAGCTGTTCGTGCAGGGCGATGAAGCGGAGCAGATGGTCCTTCACCCGGCGGCGCGCGTATTCGGGACTCGTCCCGGCGCGCAGGATGAACGGCCAGTCGCTCGCCTGCGCGAGGAGCAGTTCGCGCCCGGCCTGCTGCAAGGCGCGCTGCTGCAAGGCGGTCGGCTTCTTTTTGGAAAATTTCTTCACCAGCTTCGTCATCCGCTCCTGCGCGATCTGCAGGTGCGGATAAATCCATTCGTTCGTTTCGTTCAGCCACACGCGCCAGTAGCCTTCCTCGCCCCAGCTTGACGCGCCGGGCGCGGCGATCTGGTTGGTCGGATGGCGGTGCAGGTATTCGCCGGGCGTGAGGAGCGAAATGATTTTCTGCTCGTTGAAAAGTTTGCGCGCGAGGGCGTCGAGAAACTCCGGGCCTTCATACCACCAATGGCCGAACAGCTCGGCGTCGTAGGGCGCGACGATGATGGGCGGGCGGTCCAGCATGCCGTCGAGCTTCTGGACTTGCGCGAGGCGTTCGGCGAGAAAGTGCGCGGCGTGTTCGGCGGCGGCCTGAAGCGCATGGTCGCGCTGATAAATCTCCTTCGGCCCCGTGCGGCCGGTGATGCGGAAGTATTTCAGGCCGGTGAAGCCGCGATTTTCCGGCGAGGGCAGATGCGGTTTGACGTAGTCGAAATCCAGGTCAAAGCCGATGTCGCGGTAGAAGTCGCGGTAGCGCGCGTCGCCGGGATAGCCCTCGTGCTTGCTCCAGACCTGGCGCGAGGAATCGAAGTCGCGCCCGAAGGCGGCGAGGCCGTTGGGCGTGAAGATGGGTGCGAACGTTCCGTAGCGCGGACGCGGCGTGGCGTGCAGCAGTCCGTGCGTGTCCAGCGTGAACCAGCGGATGTTCGCCTCCTGCAAAAATTTCTCGACGCCCTCGGCATAGGCGCATTCGGGCAGCCAGATGCCGCGCGGGTCGCGCCCGAAACAACTGCGGTAATGGTCGCGCGCCGTCAAAATCTGCGCGCGGACGGACGCCGGATGATTGGAGAGCAGCGGCAGCAGTCCGTGCGTCGCCGCCGTCGTGATGATCTCGATGCGGCCTTCGTCCTGAAACCGTTTGAACGCCGAGACGAGGTTGCCGTCGTAGTGCCGCCACGTTTCGCGCGCGAGGGAAAATTTGTGGTGATACATCCACGCGAGGTCGCGGTAGGCGCGGTCCCAGTGCGTGCGGTGGATTTCCTTTTCGGCGAGTTCGATGAGGCCGTTGAGGTGGCGGGCGTAGCGCGCGCGCAGCAGTTCATCCTGCAGCATCGCGCAGAGCGTCGGCGAAAGTGAAAGCGTGATGCGCGCGTCAATGCCGTCGCGCCGCCAGTTGTCCAGGACCTGGATGAGCGGCAGGTAGGTCTCGGTGATGGCCTCGAACAGCCAGCTTTCCTCCAGAAATTTTTCGTGCTCGGGATGCCGCACAAACGGCAGGTGCGCGTGCAGGATGATGGAAAGGTAGCCTTGCATCACAGATCAGAGGTCGAGCTTTTCAGAAATCCACTGCGCGACGGCTTTGGCCTTCACCAGCAGGACGAGGCCGGCGAGCAGCGGGATGGATTTGATGATGCACGGAACGATCTTCACCGGTGTGCCGTTGTGCCGGCAGACAACCAGATACAACGCCACCTCCACCGCCGCCCAGCCGATGAGCGCGGCGGCGATGAACCGGACGAGCATCAAGGCTCCGCGTTCAGGCGCGTCCATGGGTCAAAAAAATCAAAGGTTGTCCGGCAGCGGCGGCTGGAGCGACGGGTCCTGCGGCGTTGCCCCAACATCGCCGAGGTATTGCGTCTCGCGGACGAATTTCAAATCCGCCGCACGCGCGTCGTCGCCGCTCGCGGAAACCGCCACGGCGGGCAGGTCGTATTTTCCGTCCGGCAGCGCGAAGCGGTAGCTGAACGTGCCGTCGGAACGCAGCTTGATGTTGTGGCCGCCGAGCGTGACTTTCGCGTCCGGCTCCGTCGCGCCGTAGATGATCAGTTCCGCGTTGACGTTGAACCAGAAGCCCTTTGATTTTTCCGCGCCGCCGCCGAACGGACTCGTCGGGCTGGTGAGGCCGAAACTGGAAACACCAAACGCGGTCGTGGGCGAGGTGACATCCTGCGCGAGCCGGCGGCGGATCAGCTCGGTGATTTCGAGCGACCCCATCCAGATGCGGCGTGACTGGTCAATGTTGATGATCTTGGCGAGCGCCTGTTCCTGCTGCGGCGTCCACACGCGCACCGGGCCGGGCGCGGTGAAGGCGGCGGCGGGCGCGTTCGCGGGCGGCAGGAGGCGCGGCAGATCGGGATGACCGTGGCGGCGCAGCTCCTCGATGGCCTGCGCGAGCGGGATGTTGTCGCGCACGGCGTCCTCGATGATCTGCATCAGCTTGGCGAACGGCAGTTCAAATGGAATGGTGGCGAACTCCGCCGCGTCTTCCTTGGAGGCGGCGTCCGGCGGCGTGACCGTGCCGCTGGAAACGGCGACGCGCATCCATTTGCCCAGCGCGGAATAGCAGCCGAGTTCGGCGGCGTAAGAGGTGCCGGCGCGCTCGACGTGCGCGAACCAGTGGCGCGATTCCGGATGGACGTGGATTTCGTAAAGCGGGTGGCCTTCAATCTTGTGCGCGAAAACGCGGAGGATCAGGTGGCCGTCGGTGGATTCGCCGTTGAGTTCCTGCTGCTGCTCGCGGGTCAGGTCCCAGTGCGCGTAAAGCCAGTGCGGATCGCGCGCGGTGAGAAACAGTTTTTTCGTGCCGTAGGCTTCCGGCAGTTCGCCGCCGGAAAAACTCTGCGCGGGCGGCGTGGCGCCGAGGGAAAATTTTTCGCCCGGGCCGCTGGCGACGGGCGCGGCGGGCGCATCGCCTTCCAGCAGGATGGACGGCACCTCGGTTTTCTTTTTACGCAGGTAGGAACGCCGCACGACGGTGGTGGCGTCCACTTCCGTTTCCGTTTCGGCGGATTTTTTGGCGCGGCCGCCCTTGAGCATTTTTTTGGCGGCGGCGACGGCGGACGCGAAAAGGGGTTTTCGCGGGGCCGGCTTTGGTTTGGCGGCGGCTTTGGGGTTTTCAGACGCTGGTTTTTTTTTCATGACAGCAGTAACTGGTTGGGAGGGCGGCGGGGTTTTTGCCGGAGCGAATCATAAGGCGCGGACCGCAACGGAAGCAATCAATTTTTCGGGTGAATCTTGACACTGCCCCGTTTGGAGTTCCGCCTTTAGCCGAATCCATGCGGTGGGAATTCAACGCAAAGGCGCAAAGCCGCCAAGACGCAAAGCGGGACAAAGAAATCTCAATCAGTTGGTGGGGTGCTGACACCCACCAACCAGTGCCGCCAATGCCGGAATGGAAACGGATTCCATTCTTTTGCGTCTTTGCACCTTTGCGCCTTTGCGTTAAAAAGTCTTCGGCATCGTTCCGGCTTAGGCGGCCCCGGTTTGGTGCGGAGGCCGGACCGCCTAAAGGTGGAACTCCAAACGAAACACCGGCGGCCCTCGGCGGCAGTGTCATGCCTCAAGCTGGCTCCCATTTTTCCGCGCGCAAGATTGGGGCTTGCCGCGCGCCAAGCCGCAATGCTAGTTTGTTTTCAAGAGTTCATGAACACCTCCGGCAACCACACCGCCCACGCCACCATCTTCGTGGTGGATGACGAACCGATGCTGCTCGAACTGGCGGCGGTCATCCTCAAACCCATCGGCTGCGAGGTGCGGACGTTCCGCGACCCCGAGCTGGCGTTGAAGGAGGTCGCCACCGTGCGGCCCGCCGTCATCATCACCGACTACGCGATGGGCCGCATGAGCGGCATGGACCTCATCCGCGAATGTCGCCGCCTCAATCCGCACCAGAAAATGCTCCTCGTCAGCGGCACGGTGGACGAACACGTCTTCGCCGACGCGCCCGCCAAGCCCGACCGGTTCCTCGCGAAGCCCTACCAGCTTCAGGAGTTTGCCGACTGCGTCCGCGAACTGCTCGCGGCGTGAAATAATTTTTCGCCGGAAGATTTGTCCGGCGGTTTTCAGCAAACTATTTTTCCAATATGAAAAAATTAAAAAAAATCCTGCTCATCGTGGTGATCCTGTTCGTGGTCCTCGGCCTTGCCGCCGTGGTGCTGGTCGGGATCTTCCTCGACCGGATCGTCAAGACCGGCATTGAAACCGTCGCGCCGACCATCACGCAGACCACCGTGAAGCTCGACGGCGTGAGCATTTCCGCCCTGTCCGGTTCCGTCGGCCTCAAAGGGTTCGTCGTCGGCAACCCCGCCGGCTACAAAACGCCGTCGGTCATCAGCATTGGCAAGACCGCCGTGAGCGTGACGCCCCGTTCGCTGTTCGCCGAAAAAATCATCGTCCGCTCCATTGAAATCCGCGCCCCGGAAATCACCTTTGAGGGAAATCCGTTCGGCGAGAACAACCTCAAAAAAATCATGGCCAACGTGAACGCCGTCGCCGGTTCCACGGGCGGCGCGGACACCAACCCGCCGGCCGGCGCCGCCAAGCCCGGCAAAAAACTGCAGGTGGATGAGTTCCTGATCGCCGGCGCGAAAGTCCACGCCACCATCACCGGCATGGAAGGCAAGGATTTCACCGTGACCATCCCCGACATCCATTTCTCCGGCCTGGGCACCGGCCCGGACGGCATCACCGCCGCCGAACTTACGCAGAAAATTTTGAAGGAAATTTCCGCCGACACCATCAAGGCGGTGGGCGACCAGGCGAAGAACATCATGAACAGCACGGCCAACGACCTCCTCAAAGGCGCCTCCTCCAACGCCGAAAAAGCGGTGGGCGACGGCGCGGAAAAAATCAAGAAGGGGCTCGGCGGTCTGCTCGGGAAATGACCGCGCCATTCTTTCCCAAAAAACTTTTTCCTAAACCGGAACCATGCAGTCAACGTAAAGGAAGCAGGCAGCAGACACACGGACAGCGCGGCCGGAGCGCGGCATTTATGCCGCTTCAACGTCCGCACGGAATGGGGTGTTCAAATGAATCCGGTGCAGCCGGCAATGCGCATGGTGAAGCGGCATAAATGCCGCGCTCCGGCCGCAGTTCAACTGCATGGATTCGGTTGAAACGAACCCGGCGATTTATCCGGCCATGAAAAAAATCCTGCTCATCGAGAACGAGGCCGGCCACGCGGAACTGATCCGGCGGGCGCTCGCCAGTTCCGACCCCGGTTACGAAGTCACCTGTGCGCGCACCCTCGCGGAGGCGCGGGCGCTGCTCGCGCACGCCCCGCCCGCGCTGGCGCTGGCGGACTACCGCCTGCCCGACGGCTGCGGCGACGAGCTGGTGGCGCTGGCGGACGGAAAATTTCCGGTCATCCTCCTCACGGCGTCCGGCAACGAGCGCACCGCCGTGGAGGCCATCAAGGCGGGCGCGCTGGACTACGTCGTCAAATCGCCGGAGCTGTTCGCGGACATGGCGCACCTCGTCCAGCGCTCGCTGCGCGAATGGAGCCACATCCACGAACGCCGGCACGCGGAGTCCCGGCTCGAGGCCATCAACCAGCTGCTCTCCACGATGGGGCCGGATTTTGCGGACAATGCGCAGCGGATCATCCAGCTGCTCGCGTCGGAGACCGGCGCGCAACTGGCGTTCTTCGCGCACCATCACGGGAAAAAATTGAGCACCGTCGCGGCGTGGCGCGTGGCCGAAAATCTCCCGGCGTGCATTGCCTGTGCCTGCCCGGCGTGCCGGAAAATTTTGGACTACGCGGCGGGGCATTATCAGGAGGTCGCGGCGGCCCAAAAAAATCCCGCCGCCAGCCCGTTCATTCTCTGCGCGGGCGAAGCCCACACGTTCGTCGGAACCATCATCCGCCGCCAGTCCGAACCGGCGGGCGTCATCTGCCTGTTTTTCGACCGCGTGTATGCGCCGAGCGAGGCGGACCGCCGGCTGTTGAGCATCCTCGCCGCCGCGCTCGCGGCCGAGGAAAACCGCAAGCGCACGGACGACGAGCTGCGCGCGATGGACGGGCGTTACCGGCAGATCATCCAGACGGCGAACGAGGGCATCTGGGTCACGGATGAAGGGGATCATTTCACCTTCGTCAACAAACGGCTCGCCGACCTGCTCGGCTATGCGGAGCAGGAATTGTTGAAACGGCCCGTGCGCGATTTCATCGAGCCAGCGGACCTGGCCGACCATGAATTCAAACTGCAGCTCGGGCGGCGCGGGCAGTTCTGCCAGTTCGAGCGCCGGCTCCGGCGCAAGGCGGGCGGCGAACTGCTCGTGTGGATTTCCGGCTCGCCGCTCTTCGACGACGCCGGCCATTATCGCGGCGCGTTCGCGATGCTCACCGACCTCACCGAACGCCGCCAGCTCGAATCGCAGTTGCGCCAGGCGCAGAAGCTTGATTCAGTCGGCCAGCTCGCCGGCGGCGTGGCGCACGATTTCAACAACATTCTCGCGGCGATCATGATGCACTTGAGCCTGCTGCACCAGAACCCGAACCTCGACACCGAGACCACCGAGGCGCTCAAGGAGCTGGAGTCCGAGGCCAAGCGCGCCGCCAATCTCACGCGCCAGCTTCTCATGTTCAGCCGCCGCTCGGTCATGCAGACGCGCGCCGTAGACGTGAACGAAGTCGTCCAGAACCTGCTCAAGATGCTGCGCCGCCTCCTCGGCGAACACATCGCCATCACGTTTGAAAATGAAAAAAATCTCCCCGCCGTCGAGGCCGACATCGGGATGCTCGAACAGGTTTTGCTGAACCTCGTCGTCAACGCCCGCGACGCCATGCTGCGCGGCGGCCAGTTGACCATCACCACCGCCGTCGTGGATCTGGACGCCGAAGTCGCCAAGCACAACTCCGAACGGCGCATCGGAAAATTCGTCCGCCTCACCGTCGCCGACACCGG
>JAYVCM010000159.1:0-2667 GCA_043749955.1 Limisphaerales bacterium
GTGAAAAACGAGGCGGGCAAGACGAACCTGTTCGAGCTGGGCGTCACGCTGCCGACGACCAACAATCTCGGCAAGAGCAAGTCGCTGGATGAATTCAAAAGGCGGACCGGCTTGGATTTCAAACAGATTGACGTGCTGAACGTCTCGGTCGGCACGGCAAAATACATTGACCTGAAAGACCCGAAGAACAACCGCGAGCAGAAGATCGGCATCGAAAACCTGCTCATGAAAAACGTGAAGGAGCCGGCGGACATTACGGGACTGGTATTGCTCATCGCGCTGCGGAGCGGGGATTTTTTCGGCTCGCTCGTCGCGCCGGCGGCGGTCGGGAAGTGATCCTGGAAAACCCAGCCGAATAAACGCAAAGGCGCAAAGGTGCCAAGGCGCAAAGATTGGGATGGGGTGAACTGACTCTCTGTTAAGCGATCCTGTTCCCTTCCGGTTTTGGCCGCCGACTTCCGACCCTTTGCGCCTTTGCTGCCTGGCGTCTTTGCGTTAACCGCCGTTCACCGCGTCACTTCGGCTGCTGATACAACGCCACCAGCGCCGCGCCGATGGCCTGCGACAAATCTCCCAGCGCCGCGGGCACGAACTTGAGGGTGTCGCGCTGCGCGGGCCAGAGATACGGCACAGCGGCCTCGCGGATGAGCCGCAGGTAACGCTCGCGGAATTCCGGCGTGGTCCCTTCCAGATCCATCAGCCCGCCGCCGATGATGACGATGCCGGGATCCAGCGCCATCGCCAGATTCGCGACGTGCAGGCCCATCACGCGCGCCTGAAAATCAAAAATCTCCACGGCCAGCGCATCGCCCTTCTGCGCGCGGCTGCGCAGCGAAAGAACTTTTTCCTTCAACGTCGCCGAAGATTTGGCGAGTTCGTGTTCGGGAAATTTTTTTAATTTTTCCGCCAGCAGATGCGGCAGGCCGGAAATGGTCGTGTAAGCCTCCACGCAGCCCCAGTCGCGTCGGCAGCCGCACGGGAACGGTTTGCCGGTGAGACCGAGCAGTTGCATCGGCACGGGCATATGGCCGGCCTCCATGCCGGCGAGCGTGTCGCCGTCGAGACAAAGACCGTCCGCCCCGATAAACGCCGCCCCGAGGCCGGAGCCGGGCATGAGCATCATCACCGATGATTTTGTATTGCCGCGCGCAATCCGCGCCTCGGCCACGCCGCCGTAATTGCCATCATTGCCCACGACGAGCGGCACGGGGCGGCCAACCTGTTTCGACAGCGCTGCGCTGTAATCCTTGTGCACGTCCCAGCCGCAAAAGCTCGCGGGCAGGTTCGGCGATTTGCCGAAAACACCGTAGCGTTCGTATGGTCCGGGAATCGCGAGGCCAACACCGTGGACCTGTGACCAGCTCAAATTGTTTTGCGCGAGAAAATCCGTGATGCCGCCGATCCAGCCGCTGACGACGGCATCGCGGCCTTTTTCAGAAGCGGTCGAACGCTGGAGCAGTTTGGTGGAGATGGCCTCGCCGTTTTCCCAGACGGCCGCGCTCTTGGAAGTGGTCGCGCCGCTGTCCGTGCCGATGAAAATTTTCCGGTTGGAATTCATAAGTGCCGTCAGCTTGCGGAGCGCGCCGGTAAAAACAAGATTTATCCTGCGCGTCCGCCTAAAAAATCCGGCGTTTCGTATGGAGTTCCGCCTTTAGGCGGCCTGGGTTGGTGCTGCGGCCGAACCGCCTAAAGGCGGAACTCCGAACAGGGGTAATGGCGAACCAATCCGCCGGAAAATCCGGCGCGGGCCGGATGAATTTTGAAAATAAAAAAAGGCGGGGCAACCTTGCCCCGCCTGGAAATTATCCGTGCGGAATCAGTTCTTCGCGGCGGTCGCGGCGGCCGCCACGGCCACCACGTTCACCCGGCGGCTGTTCTTGTCGAACTTCACGTTGCCGTCGGTGAGCGCATAGAGCGTCCAGTCGCGGCCCACGCCGACGTTGACGCCGGCGATGAACTTGCTGCCGCGCTGGCGGACGATGATGCTGCCGGCGCTGACGAACGTGCCGCCAAATTCTTTCACGCCGAGCCGTTTGCTGACGCTGTCGCGCCCGTTGCGGACGCTGCCTTGACCTTTTTTATGTGCCATAAAAAGTTATTGGTTGAGAGTTGAGAGTGGCTGGGGAATCAGGCGTTGATGGCGGTGATCTTCACCACGGTGAGTTCCTGGCGATGGCCGATGGTCTTGTGATAACCCTTGCGGCGTTTCATCTTGAAAGTGAGTTTCTTCTCGCCGCGCTTGTGTTCGACGACATCCGCCGTGACGGTCGCACCGGTGACGGTGGGCGAACCGACGGCGAGCTTGCCCTCGTTGCTGACGAGCAGCACGCGGTCAAACGTGAACGGCTTGCCCGCCTCGACTTCAAGGCGTTCGATTTCAAGTTTATCGCCCGCAATGACGCGATATTGTTTGCTACCAGTTTCTAAGACGGCATACATAAAAATTATTCCCCGCAAAGGGTCGGCCATTAAACCATATTTTTAAAACCTGTCAACGTCTGTTTTTCAAGCAATCTGCTTGTCTGTCCGGCCGGGCGGCTGCATTTCATGGTTTCCTCCACCGAAGGCTTCCGGTTAAGCTGCGCGCATGAGTCATTTGCACCGCGCCATCGAAGAATCCATCGCCACGCTGCGCGGCCTGTCCGCGCTGGAGGAACCGCTGGCCCG
>JAYVCM010000160.1:0-2606 GCA_043749955.1 Limisphaerales bacterium
CGCGGATCGCTCGTCTCCGTCACCGACGAAAGCACCAGCCCGGCATCGGCCCAGAAATCCAGGTTGTTTTTGCGCTGCACGCTCGCGCCGTTCGTCCGGTTATAGACGGCCACGGTGCCGTTGACAAACTCCATGAAGCGGCCCGGCCCGATGGCTCCGTTCGCGTCCGGCGGGGTAAACTGGGTGTTGGTGACATAGGAACTGCCGGTGAAATTTTTCCCGATCGTTGCGGTCACCGCCGCCTCGGAATTTTTTCCGGTGAGGAACAGGAAAAGGGTCAGCAGGCAGGCGGAATGGCGGAAGAATTTGGAATGGTTTTTGGGCACGGCTTTCGCAACCAATAGAACCCATGTCGCCAGCCGCGTCAAGTTTGGCGGTGGCGCTTGGTGGTTGCCCAAAAGCGGCGGTGAACCGTCCGCAGTCCAGACGCTTCGCGCTTGCCGATGACGCAGGGGTTTCGCGAAGCGTCTGGACTGCGGCTGCTTTAGCACCGCTTTTTCTTCTCGCGCGTCCGTTGGCTGCGGCCGAATCGGAACGCTGCGTTTACGCGGCTGTCTCAAGCCAGACCGCGCTGCTGCCGCGTAAACGCAGCGTTCCGGTGGGCCGTGTCCGGATGCTCCTGGTGGCCGCCGATTCTCTCGTTTTTGTTTTGAGCCGCCTCACGTCGTCTCCTACGTTGGAGCCGATGCCGCCAACGGTTTACTTCGATTACAACGCCACCACGCCGCTCGACCCGGCGGTGCGCGAGGCTATGCTCCCGTTTCTCGGTGAATTCTGGGGCAATCCCTCCTCCGTCCATCACATCGGGCGCAAAGCCCGCGCGCTGCTCGACGATGCGCGGGATCGCGCGGCAAAATTTCTCGGCGCTAAGCCCAGCGAAATCATTTTCACCGGCGGCGGCACGGAAGCCAACAACCTCGCCATCTTCGGCACGGCGCGCGCGCTCAAGGCCAAAGGCAAACATCTCATCACCTCCGCCATCGAGCATCACGCGGTGCTGCAATGCTTCGATTATCTGGAAACGCACGAAGGTTTTTCCGTCACGCGTTTGCCGGTGAATTCCGCAGGCCGCGTCGCCGTGGACGATCTGAAGCAGGCGGTTCGCGCGGACACAATTCTCGTTTCGATCATGGCCGCGAACAATGAAATCGGCACGCTCCAGCCAGTCGCGGAACTCGGCGCGGTCTGCCGTTCGCGCGGAATCATTTTTCACTCCGACGCCGTGCAGATGTTCGGCAAGGAGCCGTTCACGAACATCAGCCAGTTCAACGCCGATCTCGTTTCCGTCTGCGCGCACAAATTTCACGGGCCGAAAGGAGCGGGCTTGCTTTACATCAAGTCGCCGCTGCATCCCGATCCGATTTTGTTCGGCGGCGGACACGAAAACGAACGCCGCGCCGGCACGGAAAATCTCGCGGCCATCATCGGCCTCGTCGCCGCGCTGGAAAAATTTGTGAAGCCGCCGGTTTTTCCGCAGAAAAAGCTGAAGGATCTCACGGCAAAACTCCTTGCCACCTTTGAAAAAATCCCCGGCTGCGAACTCGTCAGCCCGCGTGAAAATTCTTTGGCCAACACCGTGTCCTTCGTCGTGCGCGGCTCGGACGGCATCGCGTTGATGGCGGGATTGGACATGGAAGGCATCTGCGCCTCGTCCGGCTCGGCGTGTTCCGCCGGTTCGCTGGAGCCGAGCCATGTGATTCTGGCGATCGGGAAAAAAGAGGCGGCCAATTCGCTCGTCCGTTTTTCTTTGGGCCGTGATTCCACGGCGGAAGAAGTGGATTTTGTCTGCGCGATTTTGCCGGAAATCATCCGGCGCGCCCAAAGGGCATAGTGGCAGAGACGGCTCCGGCTTCCTCTCTTGCCGGCTTCCTCTCCCCCTCGGGGGAGAGGATTGAGGTGAGGGGGCAACGGGGAATTTTATGGCGCGGGTTTTGGGGAAGGCCGTGCACCCCTCACCCCAACCCTCGCCCCTCCGAGGGGAGAGGGAGAAAAAAAACGTGGCGGACAACCTGCCAGCGGTTTGTGAATGACCTGTGCATAGTGCCAACAAGTTTGACTTTCCATTTTGTCTGGTGCGGATAGCCTGCTGTTGTTGTCGCCGTCAGTTGAAAAGTTTTTCGGGCGGCATTGCGGTTTGCGAGTTGTTGGGCTTGTTCACCGCCCTTAATACGGATAGGTTTTTATAAAAGAAAAGATACATATTAAACAAACATGAATCTCACGATCACCAAAGACCAGATCATCGCCGGCCTCCAGGCCGTGCAAAACGTCGTCAGCACCCGCACCACGCTGCCCATCCTTTCCAACGTGCTCATGCGCGCGGAAAAAGACCGCGTCGAATTCACCGCGACCGATCTCGACGTGTCCGTCACCTGCTCCGTCGAGGCGAAAATCAGCAAGCCCGGCGCGACCACCGTGCCGGTGAAAAAACTTTTCGGCATCGTCCGCGAACTCAACGGCGGCGACATCGAGATCGAAACCGACGACAAGAACGTCACCAGCATCCGCAGCGGCTCCTCGTTCTTCAAGATCAACGGCCTCGCGGCGGATGAATTTCCGCCGCTCCCGAAATTCAAGGACGACAAGAAAGTTTCCCTCACGCAGGA
>JAYVCM010000161.1:0-2700 GCA_043749955.1 Limisphaerales bacterium
CGTGGCGCGGCGCGGCTGGATCGGGTTGTGCGGAAAAATTGATGAGACCGGAGCCGTCAGCGATGTCTGCGTGGGCACGAACCAGAAGGATGACACGCAGTATTATCTGGACCGTCCGCGCGCCACCGGCGATTTGCACGGGCAGGCGCCGATCCTGTGGTGCACGTGGGCGCTGTTGGAGAAATAAAACAGCCGGCGCGTTTTTCTGAACCACCAGGCGTTGGAAGGACCGGACGATCAATCGAGAAAACGGAAGCGGGCGCTGGCTGTTCCCTCTCCTCGGGGGAGAGGGCCAGGGTGAGGGGTGGGCGTGGAACCAATCGTTTCCGAACTTTTTTTCGATCGGAGAAACATCCAACAACCAACATCGAACATTCAACATCCAATGGCGCGGCCTCGCGTCCGTCCGTTGGATGTTGGGAGTTGAATGTTGGATGTTCGATGTTTCTTTTTTAGCCCGCACCTCACCTCCAACTTCATCCGATTTCGGCGAGACAGGCCGGCCCTCTCCCCTCCATCCGCTGGAGCGGAGAGGGAGAAACGTTCGACGCCGTTTGGAGAATTTGAGCGTTTGGATTTGCGACTGCCAGCCAGAAAGCGGAAATTGAACGACACTTTTTCCATGCAACGGCTCGGCAAAAATCACGGAAGCTATCTCGGTGAGACGATTGACATCCGCGCCGTGCTGCGCGAGGTCGCCAGCGCCGCGCAAGCCCACGGCTGGACTTCCGAAATTTTCCACGAGCACGGCGGTTTCAAATGGCCCGCGCTGCACAAGGCCCCTTCATTCCGCACTCCGCACTCCGCACTCCGCATTTATATTAGCGCCGGCATCCACGGCGACGAACCCGCCGGCCCGCTCGCGGCGTTGCAATTGATCCAGGAAAACCGCTGGCCGGAGGATGCGGAGATTTTTCTGCTGCCATGCTTGAATCCCGTTGGCTTCACGTTGAACCAGCGCGGAAACGCCGGTGGCATTGACCTCAACCGAGATTACCGCAACCCCCAGGCCGCCGAAACCCGCGCCCACATCGCGTGGCTGGAGCGTCAGCCGCAGTTTGATTTCTATCTCTGCCTGCACGAAGACTGGGAGTCGCACGGCTTTTATCTCTACGAACAAAACCCGGACAACCAGCTTTCACTCGCGGAGAAAATGATCACGGCCGTCCAAACGATCTGCCCGGTTGATTCCACTGAAATTATTGAAGGCCGCGCGGCGCAAGGCGGAATCATTCGCCCGAACATCTCGCCAGCGGAGCGGCCTGACTGGCCGGAGGCGCTGTATCTCATCAGCCACAAATCGCGCCGGGGCTACACGGTGGAAGCGCCGTCGGATTTTCCGCTCGCGGTGCGCGTGGCGGCGCTCGTCGCGGCGGTGAATGCGGCCATGAATTTTTAACCACGGAGAAACACGGATGCACACGGATTCCAAAACGCTTTGAGCGAAGCACGAGCCGCTCGCCCACTCGCGAAGCGTCTGGACTGCGGCCGCTTCAGCGCCGCTTTTCGCCCGCACGGGAATCTTTCATCGTCCGCGCATCTGCCACCCGCACGAAAGCGCGGCTAAAGCCAGCGCAGTCCAGACGCTTCGCGCATTCCGAAAGCCATTTCGCCGCGCGCAGCATCTTGAACTTCCGCCGGCACCACACAACCGGGCATCATCGGCAAATTTTATCCGTGTCCATCCGTGTCCATCCGTGGTTAAATTTTCCCCGTGAGCAAACCAGCCAAATCACAGTGGAACTTCGGCGAACTGTTTTCGCCGGCGGAGACGCGCAAGGTGTTGTCCGTCGGGGAACTCACCGCCGACATCAAGCGGCTGCTGGAAAAATCAGTCGGCGCGGTCTGGGTCGGCGGCGAGATCACCAACCTGCGCGCGCAATCTTCCGGCCACGTTTATTTCACGCTCAAGGACGCGGCGGCGCAGTTGAGCTGCGTCCTGTTTCGCGGCACGGCGGGCGCGCAGCGCGAACTGCTGGCCGGTGGGAAAAAAGTTCTGCTGCAAGGCGACGTGACGGTCTATGAGGCGCGCGGCCAGTATCAACTCATCGTCCGCGCGGTGGAATTGCAGGGCGTCGGCGCGCTGCAGATCGCGTTTGAAAAACTCAAGCAGAAGCTCGCGGTGGAAGGGCTTTTTGCGCAGGAACGGAAACGTCCCCTGCCCCGTTATCCGCAGCGCATCGGCCTCGTGACCTCGCCGACGGGCGCGGCGATCCGCGACGTGCTGCATGTGGTTCAGCGCCGGAATCCGGCACTGGAAATCATCCTCGCGCCGTGCCGCGTGCAAGGCGATGGCGCGGCGCGCGAAATCGCGGAAGCCATCCGGCTGCTGAATGAATTCAACGTTGGAGTTCAAGCTTTAGCTTGTCCGGCTGATGAAGAAAAGAAGGGCAAGCTAAAGCTTGAACTCCAACGGGGCGGCCTCGACCTCATTCTCCTCACGCGCGGCGGCGGCTCGCTGGAAGATTTGTGGGCGTTCAACGAGGAGCCGGTGGCGCGGGCGATTTTTGAATCGGCGGTGCCGGTCGTGTCGGCGGTCGGACATGAGATTGATTTCACCATCGCCGACTTTGTGGCGGACGTGCGCGCGGCGACCCCGAGCGCGGCGGCGGAGATCATCACGGAGGATGTTTTCGCCAGCCGCGAGTTTGTCGGCGACGCGCTGGACTTGATGCAATTGCGCGTGCGGCGGCGAATGGA
>JAYVCM010000162.1:0-4364 GCA_043749955.1 Limisphaerales bacterium
CGCCCTTCGGCCACGGACGCGGTGAAACTTTTTTGACCCAGATTTCCTGCTCCGTCTTGAATGTCGGATTCATCGGCGGCGCGTTCGTTTCCGTTCCAGGTTTTGATGGTGCGAGTGATTTCATTTCCGCCGCCGCCTCAAAATAATCCAGCCGCGAACGCAGCCACGCCGCTGTTGGTTGCGTTTCCTCGTGCGCGTCGAGCAGTGGCAGGATGACAACCGCTGCGTCCTTCAACTGCGCCGTGTCCAAAACATAATCGCCCTGAAGATATGTCTGATAGTTTTTGAGGAAGTCTTCGACCTGCTGGTGATCCACGGTCGGCAATGCGCGGAGGACATCGTCGTCCAGATTTTCCTGCGCCCATTGCTGCGCCGTGTCGAGCAGCGCGCCAACATCCACATTGTTCGTCTGCGCCGGAACCAGACGGCCCAAAGCGAGCCAGAGGAGGATGGCCAGACGAAATTTCACAGCCGCTCCGCCAGCGCCGCCTGGCTCTTGGCAAAAATTTCCTCGTGCAGCGAATTGCCGTGCGCGTCAATCGTCACCACCGCCGGAAAATCCACGACCTCCAGTTCCCAGATGGCCTCGGGCGAACCGAATTTTTCGAGGAAGAAAACATTGCGAACTTTCTTGATGCATTCGGCCAATACCTGCGCCGCGCCGCCGACGCCGTGCAGATACACGCAGCCATATTCCTTGCACGCCGCCTGCGTCTTCGCGCCCATGCCGCCCTTGCCGATGACGCCGCGCAAACCGAAGTCGCGGATGACCTGCCATTGATACGGCTCCTCGCGGACGGACGTCGTCGGGCCGGCGGCAGTGCATTTCCACGAGCCATCATCCTGCTTCATCATCACCGGGCCGCAATGATAAAGAATGCCGTCGCGCAAACTCACGCCTTCGGGCAGCGCGCCGCCCTCGTGCAAATACTTGTGAACGGCGTCGCGCCCGGTGTGGATGACGCCGGAAATCAAAACCTCGTCGCCGACTTTCAGCGCCAAGATTTTTTCTACGGTGAATGGAAAGCTCAACTTTGTCATGGCTATATTTCTATCCAAACCCGCCCAGAAGTCCAGCGCAGTGAAACGTGATCCGCCGCTACACTGGTGGCCAGCCTTTCGGATCGCGGCCATACACCGTCTGATAGGCGCGCACCGTCGCGGGCGTCGGCTGATCCATCGCGTGCTGGCGGGCCTTGGCATTGCCCTCGGCCAGCTCCGCGCGGAAACGCTCCAGCTCCGCCTGCCGCTCGCGTTCCGCCTCCTCTTTGCCAAAGGCTTCCGACGGCGAATAGTCCTCCGGCTTCTGCTTCTCCAACTTTTCCCGCAGCGGCGACAAATCCACGAGGCCCAGTTCCGGGAAATGAAATTCCCAATCCGCACCCAGTGCCTTGAGCCGGCGAAAAATCATCGTGTAAACCGGCGTCAGATCCGCGCGGTCTGCAATCCAGATCGTGCCCATGTAAACCCGGCAGTAATCCATGTTCCACAAATCGTCGTTCGGCCCGGTGAGATACTCGACCAGAAATCCTGCCGCTCCCCGAAACGATCCGATGTCCGCCATGCGCCCGTCCGCCGCGATCACGTCGTGACTGTTCGAGAACACGTCCCACAGACACAGCGCGACCAGCTCGGCCGCTTCCTCGGACACGTTGACCGGTTGTTCCTGCCAGTCCGCGCGAACCTCTTCCAGGGTCGGCTCGGGTTTCGGCGCGAGTCCGGGATTGTCCGGCTCACGTTCACGACGGTCACCAATCAACCCCTCGAGGTTCCGATGAAATTGCACGCGCTCCTCGAAAACCTTTTCAACCGACGGATGAAAGCACGCCAGCAACGGCGACTGCTCCCAGCCCTTCGGCGCAATCTCCGCCAGCACGTCCGTCCCGGCGAAGCCATGCGGAAACAACCGGTCAAAGAACTCCTTGAGTTCCACGTCCGTTAAACGTTTTGCCTGCCAGTCATCCACGCCCCAAAAGCTGCCGGGTTCTTCGCTCCGACGCAATGATTTCAAAGTGGGACAGCGCGTCCTCGCCTGTCTGGGTAAAGGGGAAATGAACGACTTGAATCCGCTCCGGAATGGACAGGCAAGATTGGATGAGGTGGCGAAAATTCAGGTCTTGACGCGTGGAGGCATCAGGGGGCGGGAGCAAACGGGTTGACGAAGCGCAGGCCGGCGACGTGCTTGAAGTCCGCTTCGTTTCGCGTCACCAGCGGCAGCTCATGCTCAAGCGCGGTGGCGGACGTAGAGCCGTGGCTTCCAGCCCGGCGGATCAGTGTGGTCATGGATCAAGCCTCGGTAAATTCAGAGCGTTATGCGATGCGATGCTTTTTTCCGGGCGGCGGGACGCGCGCCCTCTACGGCAGGCAGGATGCCTGCCGCCACCTTTTCAGACCGGCTCTTTGCGGGTTTCACGCTGCCATGCCACCGGATCGGTAATCTTCTGGAACGTGCCCAACTCCCGCAATTGACGAAGCGCCGCCAGTGCCGTCTCCCGCGTCGGGCGTTCAGGGGTCTCCGGTTCGGACTGTAGCGTGGCGACGACCTTCACCTTCCCGCGCCGCAAATTTTGCGGCACGGGCAGGTGCAGCGTCCCGTCGGCATCCGCTTCCAAAATGGCGGTGATCGTGCTCATGCCAGAGATTTTATCCCAAGATGCGCGCCGCGTAAAGCCGCGTCGCGCCCGGCGCACCCGCCGCCGGAAATCAAAACCTCGCCGCCAATTTTCAGCGCGCGGATTTTTTTTGCGGTGAAGGGGAAAGATAATTTTGTCATAGCTCCTTGAGCATCTGCTCGACCGTCGCGAGCAGCACGGGCAAATCCTTTTGCACCGCGTCCCACAACACCTGATAATCCACGTCGTCGTATCCGTGGCTCAAATGGTCGCGCGTGCCGGCGATTTCCTTCCACGGCACGGACGGATGCCGCGCCCGCAAATCCATCGGCAGCCGCTTCACACCTTCGCCCACGATTTCGAGAAACCGCTCCAGCGCGGCGGTCGCCAGCCAGTCGGCCAGCAACTGTTCCATGGTTTTGCCCGGCAAATTGTCTGGAGACGACGGCCTGCGTCTTGAATCTGCCGCAAGGTTGCCTGCGGATCATGCGCGCTCATAAATCGGAATCGCTTCCCGGCGCACCGCCGCTTCGATGTATTTGTTGAGACGCGAGCAGAAATCCACCTTGCGGCCAATGATGGCGGCCAGCGCCTCGCCATAGCCGAAGTAACGAAAACCAACTCCCTTTAGCGCGTCCGGCTCGAACTCCGCCAGCACGTCCACGTCGCTGCGCGCCGGGTCGAAGTCATCCCGCAAGACCGAACCGAACAGGCTCAATCGCCGGATGCCGCGCGCGCGGCAGAACTCCGCGATCTTCTCGCGGTCAATCTGGATGGGCAATTCGGCGACGCTCATGGCCATTGGATAACCGCAAACCGGATAAAACTCAAGCCGGCTCGGGCACGCGGCATTTATGCGGGTGCATCTTGACACTGTTCTTGGCGCAACACCGGGAGCGCCGGCATCTTGCCGGCGAGTTAGCGTTCAAACCCACCAGCACCCGCCGGCTGGAAGCCGGCGCTCCCAGTGGGGAAACACGCCTTGAAACAAGTTCAAAAAACCAGAACAGTGTCAAGATGCACCCCATTTATGCCGCTTCAACCTGCGCTGTTTTGGAACGCTGGAATAATTCGATGCCGCTCGCTGTTCGGACGTTAAAGCGGCGTGAACGCCGTGCGCCCGGTGAACCCGATGCCGGAAATCAAAACCTCGTCGCCGGCTTTCAGCGCGCGGAATTTTTCTCCGGTGAAGGAAAAGCTCAACTTTGTCATGGTCACACATTCAATCCAAACCCGCCCGAATGTCCAGCGAACTGATGCCGCAGGTTACTTCAACGCCTGATAATACCCTGTCTGAAACGCCGCGAAGAAATTGTGCTCGTTATACGGGAAATGCTGCGCGAACGCGATGGCCACGAGCCGCTCCTTTGGATCAATCTGGCAATACGTCGTCGCTGCGCCATACCAGCCGAATTGTCCGGGCGACGACGGCATCGAAAGCTGTCCGAGATCGGTCGTGACCTCGACGCCAAGGCCGAAGCCTTTCTGCCGCGTCGCCGCCTGATTGTTCGGCAACGTCACCAGATGATTCGCCGTCATCAGCTCGACCGTCTTCCGGCCAAGGATGCGTTTGCCGTCAAGCGTGCCGCCGTTACAGAGCATCTGCGCGAAACGCGCAAAATCGCCCGCCGTGGTAAAGATTCCCGCGCCACCCGCTTCAATTCCCCGCCCCGCCTCCGGCCACGTCTCGACGATGGGTTGATCCTCCACGAACTTGCCGTCCGGCCCGTGTTTGTAAGTCTTCGCGAGGCG
>JAYVCM010000163.1:0-4067 GCA_043749955.1 Limisphaerales bacterium
CGGCTACGGAAACCGTGAGGGCAAAGAGCTTGCCCGGCTGAAGCGCGAGTTGACGGTCTCTGGTCATGCCGGTATGGTGGTTTCGTGAAAATTGAAAACCGCAGCGCCAGCTATCCTGATTTGCAATCGGGCACGCCAGACGTGTTGCGCGATGCGGTTATGATTCGCGGGCGCACGCCGGACGACGATCCCAGCCCGGAGCAGATTGAACTTTACCGGCGGATGTCAGGGACGCGCCGATTGCAACTGGCCGAGCAGATGTTTTGGTTCGCCCGCGAGTTGAAGGCGGCGGGCGTTCGCCATCAGCATCCTGACTGGCCAGAGGAAACAGTGACCGCCGAAGTCAACCGAATCTTCCTCCATGCCCGAGACTGAATTGTTTCTGTTGTTTGTGCGTCCGCTCAATCGCGCGGGCATCCGCTATGTGATCGGCGGCAGCGTGGCGGCAATCTTCTACGGCGAACCGCGTTTTACCCGGGACGTGGACATGGTCGTTTTCTTGAACGAGGCGGCCATCCGTCAATTGCCGGAAATTTTCCCAGCGAAGGAATTTTATCTGCCGCCGCCCGAGGTCATCACTGCGGAAGCCGCGCGCGAACAGCGCGGTCAGTTCAACATCATCCACATGGAAACGACCTTTAAAGCGGACATTTATCCAACGGGGCGGGACGAATTCAACGCGTGGGCATTCCGCAACCAACGGTCGGTTGTCTTTGCAGGCGAGACGCTGGTGCTTGCGCCGCCGGAATACGTCATCGTCCGCAAGCTGGAATACTTTCGCGAGGGCGGCTCGGACAAACACCTGCGCGACATTCGCGGCATCCTCAATGTTTCGGGGCAGCAGATCAATCAGGCGGACTTGCAGGAATGGATTCAGCAGCGCGGCGTGACGGAAGAATGGAAAACTTTGACGACTGGAAAATGAATAAACCTTTGTCTCTCTACGAACGGCTCGGCGGGCACGACGGAATCCTCAAGCTCATCAAGCCGTTCTACGCCGACCTGCGCCAGCACGCAGTCATCGGCCCGATTTTCAATGCCCACATTCAGGACTGGCCCGCGCATCTGGAAAAGATCGCGGACTTCTGGGCGTTGCAGGCCGGCGGTGAGTCGAGGTATCGCGGCGGCTTTGCGGGTGCGCACCTGTCGCTCGGCTTGCAGGCGGAACATTTCCAGCACTGGCTGGGCCTGTGGGAATTGAACAATGCCCGTTCACTGGCGCCGCGCGAGGCGGGCGAGATGAACGCGCTGGCGCACCGGCTGGCCGCCCGGTTGTTCGCCGTGACCCGTCCGTGCTGAAGCTATTGTTTGCCGAGTTGGCGCAGGGCGACCAGCGGATCAATCCGCGCGACGAGGAAGTGCGCCCAGTAGTTTTTCCAGCGCCGCCAGAAATTCTGCGACCGGCGGAAGGCCTTTAATTCGATGCGGCGGGAATGTTTCAGGGCTTCGGAAAAAATTTCTTTCGCCCCCGCCACGGTCGCGGGGTCGTTGAACCGCAGCATGAGTTCGTAGTTCATCTTGAAGCTGCGGACATCCAGGTTGGAGGAGCCGGCAAAAACTTTTTCATCCACGAGGCAGAGCTTGGTGTGGAGAATCTGCGGCTGGTATTCGTAAATCTCCACGCCGGCGCGCAGCAGCCGTGGGTAATAAATCAGCCCGGCGGCGCGGGCCAGGGGCACGTCGCAGAGCGCGGGCAGGATCAGCCGCACCCGCCCGCCGCGCCGGACGATCTGTTTAATAAGTTTTCGGAGCCGCCGGCTGGGCAGAAAATACGGCACGATGAAATCGGCCGAACGGGCGCGGGCCAGCTCCTGCTGCAGGGCGCGCTGAAAACTCCCCGCACCGCGTCCGGGCCGCACGGCGAAGATTTGCGTGTCATCCGTCCGGCGGCGGAAACGCCGGAACACGCGCAGCCGGCGGAAGCGGCCATGTTCAAACGCAGCATTGGAAAACGTCTGGTCAAATTCTTCCGCGAGGTGGCTGGCGAGTCCGGCGTCCTCAATTTTCACCATCAGATCAAACCAGCCTTGCGTGACGCCATCGCCGTCGTAGCTTTCGCAGATGTTCGCGCCGCCAATGAAGGCGGTCTGGCGGTCGCAGACGAGCAGCTTGCGGTGGTCGCGCACGCCGAAGCGGGAGAAGCGCAGCGGATTGAAAAACCGGGCTTCGCCGCCCGCCTGGAGCAGCGGTGCAAAAAAGTTTTTGGACAACGTGAGCGAGCCATACGCATCGGCCAGCACGCGGACACGCACTTTGCGTTTGGCCGCCTTCGTAAGCGCGGCGAGAAAGCGGCGGCCGATTTCGTCGTCCGCGTAGATGTAGATTTCGAGTTCGACGCTGTGCCGGGCCTGCCCGATGGCGGCGAGCATGGCCGGGAAAAATTCCCGGCCACAGTTCAACCATTGCGTGCAGTTCGCGTTTGCCACCAGGGCGTCAGCTTAAACACACGGCCGTGGCGGCGCAACCAAACCGAACGGATGGCCGGGCGAACGGGCGCAGCCTGACACTGCCGCCGAAAGTCCGGAGGCCAAACTCCCTCTCCTCCATGAAATGGAGGAGGGAGGGCCGGGGAGAGGAGGAACTTTGCACGACCGCCAGTCCCGCGCGCGGGATCCATTCGCGAGATCAGGCGGTCCTTCTCATGAACCGCCGCCGAAAAGCTCTGCAACCTTTTGTTGCATATGCAACAAAAGGTTGGCGTGGTCCGTCCAGGCGTTCAACGCGTGAAATTACAGTTGGCGGAATTCTCCCCATGAACCTGCAGTTTCGGAGCGCGGTGGTGTCGTCCGCGACCCGCCGCCGCGCGTGTGGTTCGGCGACGTTGCTGCGGCTGGTGCCTCCACGCCCGCACACAGCCGCGCTCCGGTTATGGGTTCAACGCGCGCAGCTTTCGATCCGGAAATTTTCTCACATCCGCTCCCGCTTCTGCGTCGCGGGAGCGGGAGAAAAACATCGGGGGACAGCGCCCGGCAAATCGCCTGCGCCGCCGGCAGTTTCACAACCGCGCCACCAGCAGTTCGCGCTGGAAGATGAGCTCCTTGGGCAGGTGCGAGTAGATTTTCATGAACAGCTCGTCCTGCTGCAGGAGTTCGCGTCGCCAGTCGTCGTAGTTGATGGTCTGCACGCGGTCGAATTTCTCCGGCGAATAATCCGCGAGGCCGTTCAAGTCAAAATCCTTCGCATACGGCACCCAGCCGAGCGGCGTCTCCACGGCGTTGGCGCGGCCATTGCAGCGGTCCACGATCCATTTCAGCACGCGCATGTTTTCGCCAAAGCCGGGCCAGAGGAAATTTCCGTCGCTGTCCTTGCGGAACCAGTTCACATGGAAAATGCGCGGCGGAACTTTGATGAGCTTCCGCATCACAATCCAGTGCCGGAAATAATCGCCCATGTCGTAGCCGCAGAACGGCAGCATCGCCATCGGGTCGCGCCGCACCTGGCCCATTGCACCCACGGCGGCGGCGGTCGTTTCCGAACCCATTGTAGCGCCGATATAGACGCCGTGAATCCAGTTGAACGCCTGATACACGAGCGGCATGGTGTCGGCGCGGCGTCCGCCAAAAATAATCGCGCTGATGGGCACGCCCTGCGGGTCGTTCGCCATCGGATCGAGCATGGGATTGTTTTTCATCGGCGCGGCAAAACGTGAATTCGGATGCGCGGCTTTCTCTTTTGAGTCCGGCGTCCATTTGTTCCCGCGCCAGTCGAGACATTCCTGCGGCACGTCGCCGTCCTTGCCTTCCCACCAGACATCGCCGTCGGGCGTGAGCGCGACGTTCGTGAAAATCGTGTCGCGCCGGATGGTCTGCACGGCGGTGGGATTGGATTTGGAATTGGTTCCCGGCACCACGCCGAAATAACCGGCCTCCGGATTGATGGCGTAAAGCCGTCCGTCCGGGCCGGGTTTCATCCACGCGATGTCGTCGCCGACGGTCCAGATTTTCCAGCCCTTGAAATGCGGCGGGGGAACCATCATGGCGAAATTCGTCTTGCCGCACGCGCTCGGAAACGCTGCGGCCACATAGGTTTTTTCTCCCATCGGCGATTCGACACCGAGAATCAGCATG
>JAYVCM010000164.1:0-3094 GCA_043749955.1 Limisphaerales bacterium
GCGAGGTTGCGGTTGCTCAAGGCGGCGCGCTGGCCGGTCAGGGTGCTGATGAGAACTTTGTCCGCACCGTCGCGGTCGTCAATCTTGATGTCCAGCTTGTCACCGGGAATTTTTAATTTGAAATCAAAGCTCAAATCGAGGCTGGAAAACGGCGAGACGTAAAAATGTTTCGGCACGATTTTGGCGAACGTCGTGCCGGCGGCGAGTTCTTCGCGGCGCAACAAAAATAATTTCATCTCGCGAAACGTGTTGCCAACTTCGGCGACGGAGCAGACCGGCTTCCCGGCCTCATCAAAACAGTAGTAGATGGAGACAGGATTGAAAACGTATCCAAAGACGCGTGGCAACGTGAGCAGCATCACGCGGCCGAACGGGCCGAGGTCAATTCCGTGCTGCCGCAAAAAATCCACGATGCGTTCCTTGAGCGGATTTTCGCCGGCGGGTTCGTGGTCAGCGTCACGGAAGCTGTAGAAATTTTTCCGGTTGTGGCTGAACAGAAAAATTTTCTTCGCGACGATTTCCAGTTCGTCCAGATCCAGGTAGAACATGAAGATGTCGTGCTGGAAATGGTGGACTTTCGGCGCGAGCCGGTGGTGCATCACGGAACATTCGTAGAGGCAGGAGTTCATGCAGCAGTGGCATGGGCGTCCCGCCCGTGAGTTTCGATTCGCACGGGCGGGACGCCCGTGCCACTAATCAGCCGGCACAGCTCCAGCGCGGACGTGAAGGCGTCCTCGTGAAAGCCATAGCGAAAATAACTGCCGCAAAAAAACACGTTGTTCATGCGCTCGTTCAGCCTGGGCAACTCGCGTTGCGCCCGGGTCGCACCCAGGCTGAACACCGGATGCTCGTATTGAATACGTTTCAAAATCAAGTTCGGATTCACGGAGTTTTCGCCGTTGATGGAGACGAAATAATTCCGCCGGTCGGAAACGCCTTGCAAACTATTCATCCAGTAAATCGTCGAGGGCGAGATTTTTCCGTCCGCGCCGTGGTCCATCCGGTAGTTCCACGAGGACCAGCAAAGTTTCGTCTTCGGCATGACGGACGCATCGGTGTGCAGGAGCGCGGTGTTCGGCTGGTATTTGAATTCGCCAAGCAGACCGCGCTCGTTTTCATCGGCGTCGGCGAGCAGCTTCAAGGTTTCATCCGCGTGGCTGGCGAAGATGACGTGGTCGAAGTTTTCCGTGTGGCCGGCAACGTCGGTGACTTTCACACCGTTGCTTTCGCGGCGGACGCTGGCCGCGCCGCGTCGCAACTGGATTTTTTCGCGGAACGGCGCGGTGATCTTTTCGACGTAGGATTTCGCGCCGTTGACCACCGTGAGCCACGGGTGCTGCGTGTGCAGGCCGAGAAAGCCGTGGTTGTGGAAAAAGCGCAGCAGCGTGACGGCGGGAAATTCCAGCATCAGTGACGGCGGCGTGGACCAGACGGCGGAACTCATCGGCACAAGATAGAAATTTAGAAAGTCGTTGCCGTAGTTCCGCTCGCGGACGTATTCGCCCAGCGTGTGGTTTTGGAATTGCGGCGAGGTCAGGGCTTCAATCGCCTCGCTGTTGAAGCGGTTGATCTGGAGAATCATTTTCCAAAAGCGCGGCCGCAAAAGATTTTTCCGCTGCCCAAAAATGTGGTTCAAGCTCGTGCCGCAAAACTCCAGCCCGGTCGGCAGATGCTGGACGCTGAAGGACATCGGGGCCGGCTGGAGGGCCACGCCGAGTTCGCGGAAGAGCCGCGTAAGGTTGGGATAGGTGACTTCGTTGAACACCATGAAGCCGGTATCAATCAGCACGGAGCGGTTTTCCTCCGCGACGGCGATCGTGTTCGTATGGCCGCCCGCATAATCGTTTTTTTCGTAAAGAGTGAGGTCGAACTGGCGGTGCAGAAAATGCGCGCAGCCCAGGCCGGCAATGCCCGTTCCGATGATGGCAACCCGTTTCACGCGCGGGGAGAATTGGCGGCCGGAAGATTTTTATCGCCGGGAATTGGACCATGATTTTCATAGGCGGCGTGCGGCACAGGCTTGAGGTTCCAGATGAGGCCGGTCCACGAGAGCGCTTTGAGGCAGTAGTAGGAGATGTCAATTTCCCACCAGTAAAAGCCCTGGCGCGTGGCGCTCATGTAGCGGTGATGGTTGTTGTGCCAGCCTTCGCCGAGCGTGATGAGCGCGAGGAGCAGGCTGTTGCGGCTGTTGTCCTCGGTCTCGTAACGGCGCTTGCCGAGCAGATGCGCCAGCGAATTGATGCTGGAGGTCGCGTGAAACAAAACCGTGGTGCTGATGAAAAATCCCCAGACCAGCAGTTGCCACGAGGTCACGCCGAGCGCCGGGAAATACGCTCCGAGGAAATGACCAAGCGTGAACAGCGCCACGGCAAACAGGGCTGGCACCAGCGAATCGAAGCGGTTGAGAAAAACCAGCTCGGGAAATTTTGCGAGATCGCGCACCTGCGAATAATCCGTGGGGAAATTCCGCGCGCTGGTGATCCAGCCGATGTGCGACCACCAGAAGCCGCGCACGTTCGGCGAGTGGACGTCTTCCTCTTCGTCGGAGTGCTTGTGATGATGACGATGCTGGTAGCTCCACCAGAGCGGCCCGCGTTGCACGGCGGTCGCACCAAGCAGCGCGAATAAAAATTGCGCCGGACGCGAGGTGCTGAAAGTTTTGTGCGAAAAATAGCGGTGGTAAAACCCAGTGATGGCGAACATCCGGACGAGATACAAAACCACGGCGGCGGCCACGGCGGTCCAGCTCCAGCCGGCGAGTAGCACGCCGAGACAGCCGAGGTGCAGGAGCAGAAACGGGAAGACGCGGATGAACTCCACCTTGTCCGGCTTGGCGCGGATCGCGGCGAGATCGCCGTTGCCGTAGTCGCAGTCGAACCACTGCGTCAGGGAGGTCAGACTGTGTTTCAGCGTGGTGCCGATGTTTTCCATATTCATCCAGGGTGCGTTTCGCTTTCAGTTCTTAATTCGTCCACCGCCCGGCTTTGGATGCAATAAACATTTGCATCCGTTTGGGCAAGCCAATCGTTCATTTACGGAACAAGGCAACTTGTAACTGGCCGGTTGGTTTGATATGAGCCTGTGCGTATGCAAC
>JAYVCM010000165.1:0-13451 GCA_043749955.1 Limisphaerales bacterium
AGATTGGAACGGGTGAATCTGTTGAGGCGAATATTGTTGAAATCGCTAAAACGCTGTTCCATGAGAGAACCGAGAAAACGAGCCAGCCATTCTTTCCCAATGCCGCCAAAGATTTGTTTTGTGGCATTCTCACCCATTTTGCCCGTTCCGGTGGCGTGGAGACGATGGACAATGCCCGCTTGCGATCTTTTCTGGATCAATCCTCGTCTGGCGAATTACGAACCATGCTTCAGTCACATTCCGACATGAAGGCAATGGTCAGCTATATTGCAGACGATCGCTCACCTCAAACACAGGGTGTGCTTTCCGAACTCCAGCAAATGGTTCGAGAGATTTTGATTGGTAATTTCCGAAAGTCGGGGACGATCTCTGTGCGAAACTCCATCCGTAGCAAAGGCGGGCGTTGTATTTTTATCGAATATGATTTGGGCATCGGGAATCTGCTGACGCCCATTTACCGTCTGCTTTTGGATCTGGCCATCAAAGAGTCATTATGCCGGGAGAAAAGTGAAGGCAATGTCTGGTTTGTGATAGACGAGTTTCGCCTGCTTCCAAGCCTTCAGCATGTCGACAGCGGTGTTAATTTCGGTCGAAGTCTTGGTGCGAAATTTTTGATTGGCGCTCAAAACATTGACCAGATATTCCACGGTTACGGCGAGTCGCTTGCCCGCAGCATTTTGTCCGGGTTTATGACTACGGTGTCATTTCGCGTCAACGATGCGAACACCAGGGAATTCATCAAGGGATTGTTCGGCAAAAATCGTAAGCGGGAAGCGTATATGGCTTCGGTTCAGACACGCGGAATAGTTGAGAACGTGCGCGATGCCAATGTCGTCGAAGATTGGGATATTGCGAACCTCTCGACGGGACAGGCCATATTGGGTGTTCCCGGCAATATGCCGTTCCTGTTTCAGTTTGATCAGCACAAGTCTTGAAATGCAGCAACCATTGAAAACAAAGGATCACTATGAGTTTTAAGCTTATTGACAATCATCTATCACCCGCAGAAGGGGAAATCGTGGTGCGCACATATCATTGCACCAACCTCTCCCCGGTTTTTGCTTTGATCGGCCTAAAGACTGACGGCTATCTGACTGTAACCAACAAGCGGGTGGTTTATTTTGCCGAAGGTTCATCTGTTTATGGTGCTGCGGGGAACAGCAAACTTTACAACGAGGTGCCAATCGCGGATGTTGCAAACCTGTCTTTGAGCAAGGGCACTAGGTTTAGCTTTTTACGCCTGCTGTGCGGTCTCTTGTTCGGACAAATTCCAGCAGCTATTGTAACAGTGATTCTTTCGAGCGTGATGTCGGTGCTAGAGGGGATAGGTGGTGGAAGTAATCCTTACTTATTACGGTTTGGTGTGTTTGTGCAATTGTCAGTGGCGATTCTTTTAGTGTTTCGTTCACTGTCGATTCCTCGTGAGAGCATTGTCCGGCTTATGCTCGCCGCAAGTAGCCTCTCGTTAGTGCTGTCCGTTCCAGCACTTGTGTTAGTCCACGCGAGAGGATTGCAGTTGCTCCCTTCCATCTATCAGCCAGGATTGGCGATCCTGAGCATACCGCTGGCATGTTACTGGTTGTGGTGCCTTTATTGGTTTATCCGTCGTGAATATCTCACAATGGCTATCAGGTCCAAAACTAACTGGCCGCCTTCAATCCAGATTGCAGGAGTATCGTGGTGGGGCCGCATAAATGTTGCCGCCGACATTGCATATGGAATGGCCCCGGCAGTTGATGCAAATACGATGTTCAAAGAGTTGGGCGCGATGGTGACTGACATTCAAACACTGGGTGATCACGGCATCCAGAAGTGGTTGCAGATTGAGCGGGACTCCATTGCTGAAGATGCAAATAAGGATCAGGAAGAAGTCATAGCTTACCGCAAAAACTCAACACGCTATGCGCTGGCTTCGATAGCGATGATTGGATTACTCGTGGGCACGGAGTCCGCATGGTATGCGAGCGGAGCCAAAATGCGGCTTGCGTTGCAAATGCGAAATGAACTTACCAATGTCAGGAACACTGTTGAAAATGACACTACAATTAAAGCATGGGTTCATAAATTATTGGCGTCTGCCGAGCAGGAAGCGGTTGCAGGTGAGACCGCTTTTGGCGGAAACAAATTTACCGATGCGATGGCGCATTGGAATGTAGCCATAAACACCTATTCCAATATACCCAATGTTGCCGCAGCGATGAAAAAGGCTTCCACGTTGCAATCTCAATATAAAGCGGAATTGGGAACTGCATATTTGCAGGAAACGGCGAGCGAACGTCTTAAGTCGGCATACCTAATGAAGGCTTTCACCGACTTAATTGACCAACATCCAAGTCCCAACGAGCCATGGAAAGCCGTCAAACAAAGTGCTGCGGAAGCTAGGGCGCTTGATGAGCAAACGAATTGGGCGCGGATAGGTGTGGCGTGGGAGAACGCCGGATCGAGTTTGCCGCAAGCCACGCGCCTGATGCACGCTGACATATGGGTGAAGCTGGCAGAAAATGAAATCAAGAAAGACAATGCAAGCGGTGCTGTTAGCTACGCAGAAAGCGCATTGAGAGTGTTGTCTGGATATTCACCCGCCGCGCAACGCAAGGAATTAGCCATGAATATGATCCAATATGCGCAGTGGGCTGGGTGGGAGATTGAGGAGGGTGCCGGCAGCACTGCCAAGCTATTGGATATTTCCGGCGGCGAAGAATGGGCAACAATTAAGGCCAGCGTTGTCAACGCACAAGATCTGGCCAATAGGAACGAGTGGGACAAATCCAATGATGAATGGAAAAAAGCATTAAGCAAAATGCCCGGCGTGATTCTTGCCATGCGCTTGGAGAAGATGGAAACCGAAGCCAGAAGGGGTAACTGGGCAATGGTCTCGATATTGGCAGACAAAATCTTACAGGATAACCCGGATCATTTGCGCGCCAGTGAATTAAAAAAGAAAGCTGATGGCATTAAATCGGCTCGCGCTGCGGCCTTGGCATACCAGCGGGCGATGTCCGCAGCATTGACCAACGAAGTCGCGAGAGACTACATTAAAACAGGTGACATGACAGACTTCGTTGTGCACATGGATAAATACGGCCAAGAGGAATGGGCGCAAGTCAAAGATGCCATCAGTAAGGCAGAGGCATTTAGTGTAAACGAACAGGGCGTTGAAAGTGCAAGCGAATGGTCTAAAGCATATACCCTGTTTCCATCGGCTGTCCATAGGATGCGCGCCGAAATATGGATGGAACAAGCGGATTTTGAGGGAAAAAGTAATAATTGGACCAAGGTTCTCATCTATGCGGAAAACGCATTAAGAGAAAAACCTGATTATGTCCGGGCTAGGCAGTTAAGAGATCAGGCTGATTCAATTGAAAAAAAGCGTTTAATGCGAACGCCATAACAAACTGAATGCGCGTTGCGTTCAATACCATGACAACAACCAATCCGCCAAGCGGCAATTTTATTACCCGAAAGCCATTTCTAATTTCAATGGCGGCGATAGTTCTGCTATGCGGCGGCCTTTTAGCTTTTAAATTGGTCAGGGATAACACGACTCTCTCTTTCAGCTTTCTTCTCGATGGCAAGCCACTTTCAGTGGGCATGACCCCCACGGTTAAAGTTGATGGATTGCCGTTCACCAGTGGCTGCACAATTGCGCCGGGAAGTCATGAGCTGACTGCTGAACTGCCGAACGCTGAATCTTTTGCACTACATGTGCGGGTGCTTTATGGGAACAAGAATCTCGGAACGCTGCCACTTGAATCCAGCAAAGGATCATTGCTTGTATCGGTGAACCCGTCTCCGGCCAGTGTCTTTGTGCGGCGGGGGATTGAGGCCATAGGGAATGGAGATGCCCCATTTACTTTAGAAAAACTCCCATTTGGGGATTATGATCTGGAAATCAAGCGTGGCGAATACAAGGAAACTCGTTCCGTTAAAATCCAAGGCAAGCCGCGCACCGAGGCGAAAATTGATCTCAATTTGGGCGGCGTGACTTTGTCATCCGTTCCTGCCATTGCTGAATTCGACTTGTCAGGTAACGGGCGGCAATGGCAGGGCAAGCTGCCTATGCAAATTGACGATGTGCCTGTCGGCGATTACTCCGTTGTCATCCATCGGGGCGAATATGAAGAGAGGCACTCCGTAAATATTCAACGTCAGCAATTAACTGAGACCAAAATTGAACTCAATTTAGGAATCGTTAGTCTGTCATCTGATCCTGCCGATGCTGAGTATGACTTGTCGGGCAACGGACGGCATTGGCAGGGCAAGTTGCCGATGCGTATTGACGATGTGCCTGGTGGAAATTATTCATTCCTTGCTCGCAGAATGGGATGGGAATTTAGTGCGAATGTTTCAGTCGGGCGTGGACTGACCGCGACGAACAAGATGGAATTTCCCTATGGCTCAATTGAAGTAAGCAGTGAACCAACCGGTTTGGTCGTTTCAACGAACGGCGTGGCAATCGGCAAGACGCCACTGACGCTCCAAGAACTGAAACCGGGGCAATATGCGCTATCAGTCACGGACGGTGAGAATGATTTGATGACAAATGTCATAATCGCTCCAAGGGAAGCGGCCAAACCTGTTTTTGCTTTTCATTATGGAGCGGTGCAACTGTCAACTACTCCGGCGGGCGCAACTGTGTTCCGCAAAGGAAAAGATGTGGGCAAAACCCCGTTGACACTTGACCGCATACCTGCAGGAGAAACAACGGTCGAATTGCGACTTCAAGATTATGTCTCTACAAATCTTTCAATTCATGCGGTGGAGGGAATCACAACAAATTCGTCGGTAAAACTAATCAGTGAGCATTACCTTCAAGCCATGAAGCAAGCTCGTGAGGCGTTTGGTGCGGCGCAATTCACCGAATCCAGTAAGTTCATCACCACCGCCTTGGAATCCGAACCCAATGATTCGGAGGCGATGAAGTTACGGGATGAAGTTTCCCAAGCGGCTGCGAAGGCCGAAGAGGCTTTGCGGGCGGAGCAAGCCGATGCCAAAGCGCGAATGCTTGCATCCTTGACGTCGCTGGATTTTCAGCAGGTGATTGCGAATTGCACAGATACGAAACAGATTCAGGTTCCTGTGGAGAAGGTTAACATCAGCTATGAAACCTACCGCGACTACGACGGGAAATATAAGCAGAGAGAAGTAAAGAGCGCGCCATATACGGTAATGGAGACCCAAACCGAGTCTACATTTAACGATGCAACCTTCGCGGCAAACTACATAGGTAAAACATACAAGTTTGACTCTGCTGGCTGGAAGATAGCGAAAATTGAAAAAGACGGAACTATTGTCTTCAGGACGAGTGGTTCTCGGAATTCATTACAGTTTGGACAAGATGAAATACGAGCGATACCATCCGCAGCCAATCAAGGTGAGTTCCTGTCGGTGAAGAATACCCAACGAATTACCATCAAAGCCAGGGTCAGAAGTCACGATCGGGGAGACTTATTCAGTCGTGTTCTGCAAAGAATCTCTTTGGAAGATGCGGAGCTTTTGGACAAATAGATCTGGATGGAAATTGTTTTTTTTTATGCGTTGGGCGCAATGTGGTGGCCATGCCTTCAAGAACTCAATAGCTGACAACTTTGTTGGCATCTGGCCGCCGAAGAGGGAACCAAAATTTCCGAAAAATTTCATTGCACCTGAAACGGGGGCAGCGTTGTTGACGACAATTTCTGGATGCCGCCGCGAAGAATCCCGCTGCGCGCACTTAAAAAATGGTTTTCAATCACGAGCCGGAACGAAAGTTCCAGCTCCTTTTATTTTCAGCACGGAAAAAAGAGGCTTTGCTTTGCCGGTGGGTTGGGTTTAGTTTCGAGCCATGAGTTTTGCGGAAGTCAAAGAGACCATCGTTGAAATGAGCGCGGAGGAACGTCTCGAAGTGGCGGCTCTGATTGTCCACCTGAACCGTGCGGATGACGCTGACTATCAGTCTGAATTGGATCAGCGGATGGACGCGATGGACGCGGGGCAAAAAGTTTCCGAGCAGACGTTCAAAAACCTCGCCAAGAACTGAACCGGCAGGGCGATGATTCCAAAGCACATTTTTGTGGCGGACAATTCGGTGCTGGAGGTTTTCATCGGGCGCAGCCGGCGGGAGCAGGAGGAAATGCTCCGCATCTTCAAACTGCTGGCGGAATCCCCCTATCAAACTGGCGATTGGCGGCAGAAGGCCAAATCCGGGCGGGAGTTGCAGGTGAAACGATTTGGCAAGTGGCTGGTGACGTTCTGGCTGGATGCGCCGGTTTTGGAACTGCGGATTGTGGATGTGAAGAAAATTGTTCCGTGAATCCGGCGGCGACAGCCAAAATTCCGAAATAATTTTATTGCACATGAAACGGTAGTTGGTATATTCCGCGTCCGCTTTCGATGTCTCGGAGGCGGAAATTTATTTAACCATTAACAGACAATTGTTCTTTGTATGGCTGCTCAACGCATCAGAATCCGCCTCAAGGCTTATGACTTCCGGGTCATAGACCAGTCGGCCCGCGAGATCGCGGACACCGTCAAACGCACCGGCGCCCGTGTCGCCGGCCCCATCCCGCTGCCGACCCGCATCGAGAAATTCACCGTCCAGCGCTCCCCGCACTCGGACAAGAAGTCGCAGGAAACTTTCGAACAACGCACCCACAAGCGGCTGATTGACATCCTCGATCCGACCGCCAAGACCGTGGACGAATTGAAGAAGCTCAATTTGCCCGCCGGCGTGGACATCACCATCAAAATTTGAGGACACCACCATGCCACTAGGACTTTTAGGAAAAAAACTCGGCCACACGCGCGTCTATGACGCCAGCGGCAACGCCATTGCCGTGTCGGTCGTGCTCGCCGGCCCCAACCGCGTTCTGCAGGTGAAAACCCAGGCCGGCAAGGACGGTTACAACTCCGTGCAGCTCGGCTTTGATGACCAGAAGGAACAGCGCCTGACGAAGGCGCTGCTCGGCCACATCAAAAAACAGAACGGCGCGGCGGTGAAACGCATCCGCGAGTTCCGCGATTTCTCAAAGGACGTGAAGCCCGGCGACATCGTCGGACCGACGTTGTTCGCGCCCGGCGATTTCATTGATGCCATCGGCGTCACGAAGGGCCGCGGCTTTGAAGGTGTGGTGAAACGTCACCGGATGGCCGGTGGTGATTCCACCCACGGTGCCAAAGGCTGGCATCGTCGCGTCGGCGCAATCGGCCAGCGTTTGTTCCCCGGCACGGTCATGCGCGGCACGCGGATGCCCGGTCACATGGGCCAGGTGACCCGCACCACGCAGAACCTTGAGATCATCCAGGTTCGCGAGGCGGACAATTTGCTCCTCATCAAAGGCGCGATTCCCGGAGCCGAAGGCGATTACGTCGTCATCCGCGAATCCAAGAAACGTCCGAAGGGCTGGAAAGCGCCAGTGAGTGTTTCCATGTCCAAGAAAAAAGCGGATGCCAAAGCGGCCGCCGCCAAGAAATAATTAGGCCATGAAAATTTCCATCAAAAACATTACCGGAAAAGATGCCGGCGAACTCGAAGTGAAGTTCGCGCTGATCGAAAACGGCAAGGGCACGCAGGCTGTTCACGACACCGTGACGGCGTATCGCGCCGCCCAGCGCATGGGCACCGCCTGCGCCAAGACCGTCGGCGAAGTCCAGGGATCCAACAAGAAACCGTGGAAACAAAAAGGCACGGGCCGCGCCCGCGCCGGTTCCGTCCGCTCGCCGTTGTGGGCGGGTGGTGGTGTGGTCTTCGGACCGCGTCCCCGCGACTACAGCAAGAAGGTTTCCAAGACCACCCGCGCGCTCTCGTTGCGCAAGGCCTTGAGCGAACGCCTCAAGCTCGGCGACGTGATCATCGTGGACGACTTGAAATTGACCTCGCACAAGACCAAGGCCTTCACGGATGTGATTGTTGCCTTGGATTTGACCGGCACTGCGCTGATTGTTTCCACCGGTGACAACAAAAACCTCATGCTGGCCGCGCGCAACATGCCGCTGGTCACGCTGACCACCGGCGATTCGCTGAACACCTACGACGTGTTGCGCCCGGACAAACTCGTTTTCACCAAGAACGCGTTTGAACAAGTCGAAGCCCGTTTGAACAAGGAATAACATGAACCCTTTCGAAATCATCAAGACCGTCCGCCTCACGGAAAAAGGCACGCGCCAGGCCGAGAAGTATAACCAATACACCGTTGTGGCCGACCGCCTCGCGACCAAGCCGCAGATCCGGCAGGCCGTGCAGGAACTGTTCAAGGTCAAGGTCGTTCGCGTCAACACGCTGAACGTCCGGGGCAAAGCCCGCCGCAAGCGCACCGCGCAGGCCGGCAAGGTGCCGGACTGGAAGAAAGCCATCATCACGTTGAAAGACGGCGACAAGATCGTTTTGACCTAGTCGCAATTTGAAATCACCAGCGGCGCGGAATTTTTTCCGCGCCGTTTTTTTATTTGGGCGGCCGGGGCTTTATGCTAATTTGCCCGCATGATTCAGGCGGAAGAACTGGTTGGTGGCGAGTGGGCCGAATGGTATCGGCTCACGCCGGTTCAACGCTGGCTGGAGAGCGAAAAACTCTGGCAAACCTATCTCACCCTTGGAGGCTCGCTTGATCCCGAACCCGATACGCAAAGTCCTTTCTTCGATGCGCGCGCAGCGCGTCCGCGCCCTGCTCATGGGCGGACAGGCGTGCGTGTTCTACGGCGCGGCCGAGTTTAGCCGCGACACGGATTTCGCCATTCTCGCCGAGACGACAAATCTCGCGCGGCTGCGAAAAGCCCTGGCCGAACTGCGGGCCGAGCCCATCGCCGTGCCGCCGTTTGAAATAAAATTTCTGCGTCAGGGTCATGCGCTGCATTTCCGCTGCCAGCATCCAGAAGCATTGCGGATGCGTGTGGATGTGATGTCCAAAATGCGCGGCGTGGATTCGTTTGCAAAACTTTGGAAGCGCCGGACCACCCTGCAAATTCCCGGTGGTGAAAAATGCGATCTGCTCTCGCTGCCCGACCTGGTGCAGGCCAAGAAAACCCAGCGCGACAAGGACTGGCCGATGATCCGCCGGCTCGTCGAGGCGAGTTTTTTTGAAAACCGGGAGAAACCCAACCCGGCGCAAATTCGTTTCTGGCTGGCCGAACTGCGCACGCCGCAACTGCTCATCGAAGTTGCGTGGAAAAATCCCGTGGCCGCAAAAAAACTTGCCGGCAAACGCCCTTTGCTGCGCCTGGCCCTGGCCGGAGAAACGGGAAAATTGGAAAAGGCGCTGGCTGCCGAAGAGCTGGCGGAGCGCAAAAATGACCGCCGTTACTGGCTGCCGCTGAAACAGGCGCTGGAAAAACTTCGTCACGGCGGCTGATTTTCATTGAGAGATACGAGCGGCGCGGAATTTTTTCCGCGCCGTTTTTTTATTTGGGTTTGGAGTTCCGCGTTTACGCGGCCTTTCCGAACCGCCTGAAGGCGGAACTCCAAACGAAGCTGGCCATCTGTTTTCGGGGGTTGGACAGCCATTGTCCCTGCGGCTCTGGCAGAATCTTCCCGTCGCCTGCCGTTGTGAACAACTCAACATGGCGCGGCGGCGGACGACAGCTTAAATATGTAGCCGCCGATCCCGCAGCGCGGGAGAGGCTCTGACTATTTTCGATTTTGGATTTACGATTTACGAGCGGGTCCGCGTTTCGATGGCAGCGCGTAAATCGTATATTGCCAATCGTAAATAATGAGCCTCTCCCGCGCTGCGGGATCGGCTGCTACGAAATAAAGATGAACCGGATTTTGCATGTGGACGGCGACAGTTTTTTTGCGAGCTGCGAGATCGCGCTCGATAAAAAACTGCAAGGCCGGGCCGTGTGGGTGGGCGGCGGGCGGCGCGGCGAGCAACGCCGCGTCTCAAAACAATTGCGAGAGCCGATGGCGGAAGTGGAGCGGGCGCGCGCCGCCGTGCAAGCGCAACTGGACGCCGCCCAAAGTTTGCCAGCCGCCTCGACGCCGAATTGACCGCCGCGCGTGCGCTGGTCGAGACGCTGGAAACGCGGCTGGCAGAAATAAAGCTCTTGCCCGCCACGCTGCTGCGTTCGGCGTTCAACGGCAATTGACGCCTCCCAAATTATTCATCCCTTGAAGCCTGGCTTCCCGCCAAAAAGCCTGATTTCGCTGGTAAACCGTGCGGTTTTTCACTTGACCAAAAACTTGACTTACACTGGACTTACTCGCATCCTGCCGCCATGAGCTACCAGCCGCAATTCGTGGTCACGCCCGCGCTGGTGCGGCGGTTGGAACAGATCGCCGCGTTGCGGGAGCGCATCCTGGCCGCCACGGTGGAAGTGCCGTGGATTCCCGCGCTGCAAAAGGACACGCGGACGCGCAACACCCATTCCTCGACGGCCATCGAGGGCAATCCGCTCACGCTGGAGCAGGTGCGGGCGGTGGAGGATGGCCGGGAAATTCCCGCCGTCGCCCCGCGCGTGAAACGCGAGGTGGTGAATTATTTCGCCGCGCTGCGGTTCGTGGAAAAGAACGCCGCCAAAAAAAAGATCGCGCACGAGGATGTTTTCCGGCTGCACAAAATCATCGCGGGCGAGGTGATGGATCAGGGCACGGCGGGACGGTATCGCACCATCGCGGTGCGCGTCGGTCGTTATATGCCGCCGCCGCCGGGAGACGTTTCGGGGCTGATGTTTGAACTGCTGTCGTGGTGGAACGCGGAAGCCGAAAAATTATCGCCGGTGTTGAGTTCGGCGATTCTGCATTACCGCTTTGAGGCGATCCATCCGTTCGCCGACGGCAACGGGCGCACGGGCCGCGCGCTGGCGTTGTGGGAACTTTACCGGCGCGGGTTTGACACGCACCATATTTTTTCCGTGGATGAATTTTATTGGGAGGATCGTCCACGTTATTATGCGGCACTGGATGCCGTGCGGCGCGAGGGCGAGGATTTGAGCGGCTGGCTGGAATACGCCGCCGAGGGTTTGCAACTCACGCTGGAGCGGGCCTGGACGCGGGTGCAAAAACTTTCCGCGCAGCCGGGCCGGAAGAAACTGGTGCTGCGCCCGAAACAGGAGCAGTTGCTGCAATTGCTCCGCGACCACAAACGCATGACGCCGAGCGAAATCTGGGCAGCGGTGGGCGTCTCGAAACAAGGCGCGCTGGATTTATTGCGTCCGCTGATAAGAGCCGGACTGGTGAAACGGATCGGCACGAAAAAGGAAGGCCGTTACATTCTGGCATGAAACAAAAAGATTCCAACGGCAACGGCTCAAAGCGCCACGCCTCGCAGCCATCGCTCGGCGTCCGCGTCGAAGAAGGCGAGAACGCGGTGGAACTAAACTCGCGCCGTTGTTTTATTTTCGTTTGGAGTTCCGCGTTTACGCGGCTGCCCCGGACCGCCTGAAGGCGGAACTCCAAACAAAGTCGGACAACTGTTTCCCCGGTTGGACAGCCTTTGTCCGTGCGGCTCTGGCAGAATCTCCACGTCGCCTGCCGTTGTGAACAACTCAACATGGCGCAGCGGCGGACGACAGCTTAATGTCAACCGACTTGAAAAACCGGATTTTGCATGTGGACGGCGACAGTTTTTTTGCGAGCTGCGAGATCGCGCTCGACAAAAAACTGGTTGGTCGCGCCGTGTGGGTGGGCGGCGGGCGGCGCGGCGATGGCATCGTCATCGCGGCGAACCGCGCGGCGAAAAAATTCGGCGTCAAGACAGGCATGGCGTGCTTTGAGGCCAAACGGATTTGTCCGCGCGGGGTTTTGTGCCGGCCACATTACGACGCGTATCGCGACATCTCGCAAAAAATGTTCCGCGTGCTGGAGGAGTATTCGCCGATGCTCGTGCCGGCTTCCATTGACGAGGGCTTTCTCGATTTCAGCACGATGGACAGAGTGGTCTGGCGCGATACGACGCCGGAAAAATATGTGCGCGAAATCTGCGAGCGCATCACCCGCGAAATAAAAATTCCCGTGTCCGCCGGCCTCGCGAATTCTTCGCGGCTTGCCAAGCTCGCGACGGACGCGGCCAAGCCGGGATTTCTCGAAGTCAAACCGGGAGAGGAAAAAGAATTTCTGAAAGACCGTTCCGTGCGCGACATGTCCGGCATCGGCAAAAACCGGCAGCGTTCGCTCGCGGCATTGGGAGCATTGACGTTCGGCCACGTCGCGAAACTGCCGTCGCCGCTGTTGAAAAAAAAATTTGGAATCTGGGGAACCCAGCTCTGGTTGTTCGCCAATGGCCTATGGAATGAGCCGCTGCTGCTGGAAGTGAAAGACCGCACGACGATTTCCAGCAGCACGACGCTGCCTTACGACGAGCCGGATCATGAGGCGGCGCTGACGTTCGCGTTGAGCGAGACGACGCGGCTCACCGGCCAGTTGCGCCGCGAGCAGTTGCAGGCGCGCGAGCTGTCGCTCACGATCCGTTTCAACGATTTCAGCGAGGTCGGCGGGTCGCATCGGTTTCAACATGCGCAGTTTCAGAACTCCATCATCAATGCGGCGCTGGAGGAAATCTTTCGCGGCATCATGGGCGGGCAGGGGAGACCGGTGCGGCAAATCCGCATCGCCATGTGGAATCTTTCGCGGCTGGACACGCAGCCGACGTTGTGGGGCCGCACGGGCGAGGAACGCTGGGGCGCGCTGGATGACGCCGCGCACAAGTTAAGCCAGCAGTTCGGCTCAACGGCGCTGATGACCGGCGCGCAACTGGCGTTGCGCGAGATGGAGGACAGTTTTAAGCATCCGAAGGCGAAGTGTCCGTTCGTGCCGCAGCGCGAGATGGTGAAAAAACTTTGGGGCACGGACGCCGACCCGCTGGCGCACAAGGGCGAACGGGAAGAAGGACTGGCAAAAGCTGGCGGGCAGTCGCAGTTCCGGCACTAATTCTTTAGGGAAAATAACAAGGAAAGTTTATCGCCGGCTTCACGTTCAAGATTTGGCGAAAGCCTTCCGAGTTCACGCTGAATAATTTTTGTCGAGAGCGTGATCAACCGGTGCAACCGCAAAACCGAATTGACGCGCAAACCAGTCGCACGGAAGTCGGGATGATTTGCCGGCAGCACAATGTCGGTTAGCAGCAAATCAGAAATTTCACGGCTGGTGATGAAGGCCACAACGACGTGACGATTCGCGCCGATCGGTTCGGTGAGGCAAACAGCGGGGCGAAGTTTGGTTGCGGAAAGGTCGTCGAACGGAAACGGCACGAGGACAATTTTACCGCGTGTCAAAGGGTTTGCCATCGGTGGAGCGGTAAATGCCGGGTTCGTCGCGGAGGAAACCAAACGCCGGGTTTTTCACGGCTGCGCGCAGCCATGCAGCCTCGTCCATGTCGTCTTGCTCGCCGCTTGATTCGAGCGGCAGGACGGAAACTTTCAGCGCTTGGTTCAGCGGGAGCTTCACCGGCGAATCGGGCACCAGCACCTTGCCGTCGAAATGTGCGGTCAGCGTCATTTGCAGTCAACATAGCCATTCAGCGGCAAAAAGCGAGTCGCAAAAT